>NZ_VYKE01000100.1:0-20934 GCF_032424515.1 Pseudomonas sp. JV245A | reverse complement strand
TGGACCAACTGCTACCACCTGTACCCGGCCCACGCCGCGTTCGGTGGCTACAAGAAATCCGGCGTGGGCCGCGAGACCCACAAGATGATGCTCGACCACTACCAGCAGACCAAGAACCTGCTGGTGAGCTACGACATCAACCCCCTGGGCTTCTTCTAAGGGCAACAACAGGCGCGGTGGTTGGGTGCCGCCGCGCTTGTGCGGGACGGACACGGGGAGGGCTCATGGGTGGGCACCTCCCCGTGTGCGTTGTGGGCGCAGCACCGCCAACCCTGTAGGAGCCAGCTTGCTGGCGAAGAGGCCCGCAAGACCACCCCCATTTCCCCCTACCAACGCACCCCGCCGGTTCGTCCCAAAGTAGCATTCGGCCCCCGCGCTCCCCGTGCATTAATGCCGCTACCGGAATCCCCCGGCACAACAAGAGGCTTGACCCCATGTGGCATAAACCCGCGTACACCGACCTGCGTATCGGCTTTGAAGTGACCATGTACTTCGCCAACCGCTGAGCCGTCCCGCTCCGGCCGGTACTGGTGTCGGCCGGAGCCTTTTGCCCTTCAGGAGCACGTCATGCATATCCGCATTCTCGGTTCCGCGGCGGGGGGCGGTTTTCCCCAGTGGAACTGCAACTGCCGTAACTGTGCCGGCGTGCGCAACGGCACGCTGCGGGCCCGGCGCCGCACCCAGTCGTCCATCGCCCTGAGCGACCAGGGCAGCGAGTGGATCCTGTGCAACGCCTCCCCGGACATTCGCCAGCAGCTGGAGTCCTTTCCGGTGCTGCAACCGGCTCGACAGCTTCGGGACACCGCCCTGGCCGGGGTGATCCTGCTGGACAGCCAGATTGACCATTGCACCGGCCTGCTCAGCCTGCGCGAAGGCTGCCCGCATCAGGTCTGGTGCACCGAGATGGTCCACCAGGACCTGTGCAGCGGCTTCCCCCTGTTCAACATGCTCAGCCACTGGAACGGCGGCTTGCAGTGGCAGCCCATCCACCTCGATGGCCGGGAATTCAGCCTGCCGGCCTGCCCGGACATCGCGCTGCGGGCGATTGCCCTGCGCAGCAGCGCGCCGCCGTATTCGCCCCATCGCGGCAACCCGCACCCGGGGGACAATATCGGCCTGTTCATCGAGGACCGGCGCAGCGGCGCCAGCCTGTTCTATGCCCCGGGTCTGGGGCAGGTGGATGAGGCCCTGCTGGCGTGGATGGACCGCGCCGACTGCCTGCTGGTGGATGGCACCTTGTGGCGCGACGACGAGATGCGCCTGTGTGAAGTGGGCGACAAGCTGGGCAGCGAGATGGGCCATTTGGCGCAAAGCGGCCCCGGCGGCATGCTTGAGGTGCTGGAGCGCTTTCCTCGGGCGCGCAAGGTGCTGATCCACATCAACAACACCAACCCGATCCTCGACGAGGACTCCGCCGAGCGCGCCGAACTGACCCGCCGCGGCATCGAAGTGGCGCATGACGGCATGGACATCCAGCTCTGACCCGCACGCCGCACACCGTAGGAGCCAGCTTGCTGGCGAAGGGGCCCGCAAGACCGCCTTCGCCGGCAAGCCGGCTCCTACAGTGCGTTGGGGGCCGCCAGATCGCCCTCGCCGGCACTCCGGGCCGGATCACCACCACCCAATGGTCGGATTGCTTTCAGCAACGGATGCTTTAGGCTGGCGTTCTTCTCCAGAACAATAAGAAAACAGGCTTCCCCCATGGGCCAGAATCTCAGTCTGCTGCGCAAGTTCGTCTCTCCGGAAATCATCTTTGGCGCCGGTTGCCGGCACAACGTCGGCAACTATGCGAAGACCTTCGGTGCGCGCAAGGTGCTGGTGGTCACCGACCCCGGGGTGATCGCCGCCGGCTGGGTCGCCGATGTCGAGGCCAGCCTGCTGGCCCAGGGCGTCGAGTACTGCCTGTACAGCGCGGTGTCGCCCAACCCGCGGGTGGAGGAGGTGATGCACGGCGCGCAGATCTACCGGGAAAACGCCTGCGATGTGATCGTCGCGGTCGGTGGCGGCAGCCCCATGGATTGCGGCAAGGGCATCGGCATCGTCGCCGCCCACGGGCGCAGCATCCTCGAGTTCGAGGGGGTGGACACCATCCGCATGCCCAGCCCCCCGCTGATCATGATCCCGACCACTGCCGGCACCTCGGCGGATGTCTCGCAGTTCGTGATCATCTCCAACCAGCAGGAGCGGATGAAGTTCTCCATCGTCAGCAAGGCGGTGGTCCCTGATGTGTCGCTGATCGACCCGGAAACCACCCAGGGCATGGACCCGTTCCTGTCCGCCTGCACCGGCATCGACGCCCTGGTGCATGCCATCGAGGCTTTCGTTTCCACCGGCCACGGGCCGCTGACCGATCCCCACGCCCTGGAAGCCATGCGCCTGATCAACGGCAACCTGGTGCAGATGATCGCCAACCCCTCGGACATCGCCCTGCGCGAGAAGATCATGCTCGGCAGCATGCAGGCCGGGCTGGCGTTCTCCAACGCGATCCTCGGCGCGGTGCATGCCATGTCCCACAGCCTGGGGGGCTTTCTCGACCTGCCTCACGGGCTGTGCAACGCGGTGCTGGTGGAGCATGTGGTGGCCTTCAACTACAGCGCGGCGCCGGAGCGATTCAAGGTGATTGCCGAGACTTTCGGCATCGACTGCCGCGGGCTCAACCAGCGGCAGATCTGCGGGCGCCTGGTGGAGCACCTGATCGCCCTCAAGCGCGCCATCGGCTTCCACGAGACCCTGGGCCTGCATGGGGTCAGCAGCAGCGATATTCCGTTCCTCTCGCAGCACGCAATGGGCGACCCATGCATCCTCACCAACCCTCGTGAATCCAGCCAGCGTGATGTCGAGGTGGTCTATGGCGAGGCCCTCTGACGAACAGCAACGGGCCCTGGCCGGGCTCTTGGGGCTGGGCAACCACTCGGCGCGCAAGAGCCATTACCCGGAACTGGCGGCGCGCCTGGAAGACCTGGAAACCGAGCGCAACCGCTACAAGTGGCTGTTCGAGAACGCGGTGCACGGTATCTTCCAGGCCAGCCTGCAGGCCGGCATGCGTGCCGCCAACCCGGCCCTGGCGCGTATGCTGGGGTATCAGGACCCCCAGGAAGTGCTGTTTTCCCTGGCCGACCTGGCGGGCAATCTGTTCGTGGGCGGCGCCGGGGAACTGGCGGCCATCGGCGAGCAGTTGCAGAACCAGCGCAGCCTGCTGGGTTACGAAACCCAGCTGCGGCGCAAGGACGGCAGCAGCATCGATGTGCTGATGAACCTGTTGCTCAAGCCCGACCAGGACGGGCTGGTGGAAGGGTTCGTCGCCGACATCACCGAGCGCAAGCTGGCCCAGCAGCACCTGGAACAGCTCAACGACCAGCTGGAGCAGCGGGTGGCGGCGCGCACCGATGAGTTGCTGGACGCCAACCGCAACCTGCAGCAGCAGATCGCCCGGCGCGAGCGCATCGAGCGCGACCTGCGCGAGGCCCGGGACGCCGCCGAGGCGGCCAACCGCAGCAAGGACAAGTACCTGGCCGCCGCCAGCCACGACCTGCTGCAACCTCTGAATGCCGCACGCCTGCTGATTTCCACCCTGCGCGAGCGCAGCCTGCCGGCCCCGGAGCAACTGCTGGTGGAACGCACCCACCAGGCCCTGGAAGGCGCCGAGGACCTGCTCACCGACCTGCTGGATATTTCCAGGCTCGATCAGGCGGCGGTGAAGCCGGACCTGGCCACCTACCGCCTGGATGAAATGCTCGCGCCCCTGGTTTCCGAGTTCCAGTCGGTGGCCGAGGCGGCGGGGCTGGGGCTGCGGGTGCGCTTCGGTGACTTTGCCCTGTTCACCGACTTGCGGCTGATGACGCGGATCCTGCGCAACTTCCTCAGCAATGCCTGCCGCTACACCGAGCGCGGCAGCATCCTGCTGGCGGCGCGGCGCCGGGGCGACCAGTTGCGGCTGGAGGTGTGGGATACCGGGCGCGGCATTGCCGCCGACCGCCTGGAGTCGATTTTCCTGGAGTTCAACCAGCTGGATGTGGGCCGCGCCGCCGACCGCAAAGGGGTGGGACTGGGGCTGGCGATTGTCGAGCGCATCGCCAAGATCCTCGGCTATCGGGTGCAGGTAGCGTCGCGGCCGGGGCACGGTTCGCGGTTCAGCATCGAGGTGCCATTGGCGGCCCGGGTGCCCTTGCCCTTGAGCCAGCAGGCGCCGCAGCCGGGCACCGGCAACCCGCTGCCGGGGCGGCGCCTGCTGGTGCTGGACAACGAGTTGAGCATTCTTGAAAGCATGGCCGCGCTGCTCGGCCAGTGGGGCTGCGAGGTGCTGACCGCCACCGATCAGGCCGCGGCCCTGGAGGTGCTGCAGGGCCGGGCGCCGGAGTTGATCCTGGCGGACTTTCACCTGGATCACGGGGTCACCGGCTGCCAGGTGGTCAGGCGCTTGCGCGAGCATTTCCAACAACCGCTGCCGGCGGTGATCATCACCGCCGACCGCAGCGACCAGTGCCGCCGCGCCTTGCAGCAACTGGGCGCGCCGCTGCTCAACAAACCGGTGAAGCCGGGCAAGTTGCGGGCCGTGCTCAGCCAGTTGCTGGGCTAGTGGTGGCAAGGGGGGGCGGCCAAATCGATGCGCCGGCGCGGAGCTCAGATGATGCGCAGCATCCACAGCAGGCCCAGGTAGACCGCTGCACCGCCCAGGGGCCAGACCAAAAGCAGGCGGGTCTGGCTGAAGAACGGTGGCGCGGCCTCCACCAGGGTCGAGTCCTCCAGCTGTTGCAGGGTCTTGGCGGGTACGCCTTCCTCGACCGGGGCGTTGATCTGGGCCTCGATCAGCGGTTCCACTTCCTCGACCTTGCGCATCAGCATCCGGCCTGAGGTGAACAGGGCGGCGCCGACGAAGATCAGCAGGTAGATCAGCAGAAACTTCCAGTGCACGGAGTTGCTCAGGCGGATGAAGTCGGGGGTCGGGCTGTTGTCCCAGAGCCAGTTCAGGGGGCGGGTGTTTTCCCAGACCATGAGGGTGAACTGCTCGATCGGGCGGTTGATGGTGCGCGCCATGGCGGTGTAGCTGTCCAGGCGCCAGTGGAGCATTTTCAGGGTCGAGAAAAAGGTCGAGATCAAGGCACCGGTAAACAACAGTGCGCCTGCGGCGATGTACAGCCGGTACTGCAATTGGGCCCTGGTGTAGGTCATGGGTGCTTCCTGCAATGAACAAACGGGCCGCAATACTATATTCCGTGGCCGCTGGGCGATAGGGGCGCGCCCTGGTTCATCGGTTGCCGCGCTGCAGGTTTGCGCTGGTGCCATGGGCGACACGGGTTATCCTTGAGCCCCCTTCAGGTCGGACGAGTCAGCCCATGCTGGAAGTACAAGGAGTGTTCAAGAGCTATGCCACCCCCCAGGGGCCGCTGGCGGTGCTGCAGGGTGTCGATTTGCATCTGGGGCAGGGCAGCAGCCTGGCGCTGATGGGCGAATCCGGCAGCGGCAAGAGCACCTTGCTGCATCTGGTGGCCGGGCTGGACCAGGTGGATGGCGGCAGCATTCGCATCGGCGCCCAGCGCCTGGAGCGGATGAGCGAAAGCCAGTTGGCCAACTGGCGCTGCACCGAAGTCGGCCTGGTGTTCCAGCAGTTCAACCTGATCGGCAGCTTGCGGGTCGAGGACAACCTGGGCTTCCAGGCGCGCCTGGCCGGGCGCTTCGATCCGCGCTGGCAGGCGCAGTTGGTGGAGCGCCTGGGCCTGGGGGGCTTGCTGCGCCGCTACCCCGAGCAGTTGTCCGGCGGCCAGCAGCAGCGGGTCGCTTTGGGCCGGGCCCTGGCGTCGAGGCCCGGGCTGTTGCTGGCCGATGAGCCCACCGGCAGCCTCGATGAAACCACCAGTGACCAGGTGCTGGATTTGCTGCTGGAATTGCTGGCCGACAGCCCCACCAGTTTGCTGATGGTGACCCACAGCCAGCGCGTGGCCAGCCGTTTGCAACACACCGTGGTCCTGCAGCGTGGCCGCCTGGCCGCAGCGGGCGGGGCCTGAGATGCGGGTGCTGCGTGGCACCTTGCAGGCGCTGTTGAGCCACTGGCGCCAGCACCCGGTGCAGTTCTTCAGTGTGCTCACCGGTTTGTGGCTGGCCACCAGCCTGCTGACCGGGGTCCTGGCCCTCAACAGCCAGGCCCGGGACAGCTATGCCCGGGCCAGCCAGCTGATCGGCGGTGAACCCCAGGCCAGCCTGGGCACGGCCACTGGCGCAAGCTTTGCCCAGCAATGGTTCGTCGACCTGCGCCGGGCCGGCTGGCCGGTGTCGCCGGTGCTGCAAGGGCGGGTGCAGTTGCAGGGCTTCGAGGCGCTGCGCCTGCAACTGATGGGCATCGAGCCTTTGTCCTTGCCCGCCGGTTCCGCAGTGGCCGGCAAGCCACTGGCGATGCAGCAGGTGGTGGAATTCTTCAGCCCGCCGGGGCGTACCTGGGTTGCCCCAGAGACCCTGGCCAGCCTCGGCTACCGCGAGGGCCAGCAGCCCCGGGCCAGCAATGGCCGGCTGCTGCCGCCGTTGCAGGTGCAGGCGGACATGGCCCCGGGGCTGCTGCTGATGGACATCGGCTTTGCCCAGCAGGTACTCGACCAGCCGGGGCAACTGAGCCGCCTGCTGCTGCCCCGGGACTTTGCCGCCCGCGCGCCGCCCTTGCCGGCCGAGCTGGCGGGGCAACTGGTGCTGCATTCGGGCGAATCGGAAAACACCCTGGCGCGCCTGACCGAGAGCTTTCACCTGAACCTGGATGCCTTGGGTTTCCTGTCCTTCGTGGTCGGGCTGTTTATTGTGCATGCCGCCATCGGCCTGGCCCTGGAGCAGCGTCGTGGCCTGTTGCGGACCTTGCGCGCCTGCGGGGTCAGTGCGCGGCTGCTGATCTTCAGCCTGATTCTGGAACTGGGGGCCCTGGCGCTGCTGGGTGGAGTGGCGGGGGTCATCAGCGGCTACCTGCTGGCCGGGCTGCTGCTGCCGGACGTGGCCGCCAGCCTGCGCGGCTTGTACGGCGCCGAGGTGGCGGGGCAGTTGAGCCTCAGCCCCGGGTGGTGGTTCAGCGGTATCGGCCTGAGCCTCTTGGGGGCCTTGCTGGCCGGCGCCGCCAGCCTGCTGCGGGCGGCGCGCCTGCCGCTGCTGGCCCTGGCCAACCCCCAGGCCTGGCATCAGGCCCATGCCCGCTGGCTGCGCCGCCAGGGTGCGGTGGCCGTAGTGGCGCTGTTGCTGGCCCTGGCGGCGTGGCAGTGGGGCGACAGCCTGGCCAGCGGCTTTGTGCTGATGGCGGCCTTGCTGCTGGCGGCGGCCCTGGGCCTGCCGGTGCTGCTCGATGCGGTGCTGGGGGCCTTGCTCGGGCGCCGGCGTGGGGTGCTGGGGCAGTGGTTTCTTGCCGATTGCCGCCAGCAACTGCCGGCCCTGAGCCTGGCCCTGATGGCGCTGCTGCTGGCGCTGGCGGCGAATATCGGCGCCGGCAGCATGACGGCAGGGTTTCGCGAAACCTTCAACGACTGGCTGGAGCAACGCCTGAGCGCCGAGTTGTATGTCAATCCGCAGAGCCCGGAGCAGGCCCGGCAGTTGCTGGACTGGTTGCCGCAACAGGCCCAGGTTGTCGCTGTGCTGCCCAGCTGGCAGGTGGCGTTGCAGGTGCAGGGTTGGCCGGCGGACCTGTATGGGGTAATCGACCATCCCAGCTACCGCCAGCACTGGCCGCTCCTGGAAAGCGACGGCGCCGAGCCCTGGGCACAACTGGCGAGCCAGGACACCCTGATGCTCAGTGAACAGCTGGCCCGACGTCTGAAGGTGCGCCCCGGCGACCGCCTGAGCCTGCCGGTGCCCGCCGGGCAGTGGGCGCCCCGGGTGGTGGGGATCTACGCCGACTATGGCAACCCCAAGGGCCACCTGCTGGTGAATGCCGGGCACTTGCTGGCGCATTGGCCAGCGCTGACGCCGAGCCGTTTCAACCTGCGCCTGGCGCCGGGAGCGATGCCCGGGCTGGTCGGCGCCTTGCAACAGCAGTTCGCCCTGGACGACAGCCGGATCATCGATCAGGCCCGGCTCAAGGGCTGGTCGCAGCAGGTCTTCGAACGCACCTTCGCCGCCACCGCCGCCCTCAACAGCCTGACCCTGGGGGTGTCCGGGGTGGCGCTGTTCATCAGCCTGCTGACCCAGAGCCAGAGCCGGCTGGGCCAGCTGGCGCCGCTCTGGGCCCTGGGGGTGGGGCGGCGTCAACTGATGCTGCTGAACCTCGGGCAGACCTGGCTGCTGGCCTTGCTCACCCTGGTCCTGGCGCTGCCGCTGGGCATCCTCCTGGCCTGGTGCCTGGACAGCGTGATCAATGTCCAGGCCTTTGGTTGGCGCCTGCCGTTGCGGGTGTTCCCCGGGCAGCTTCTGCAACTTTTGGGCCTGGCCATGCTGGCGACTCTGTTGGCATCGGCCTGGCCGCTGCTGCGTTTGTACCGCGCGCAACCGGCGGACCTGCTGAGGACTTTTGCCCATGAAGACTGATGTGTTGGGCCGGGCCCTGGCGGGGTTGCTGCTGGCGCTGCTGGCCGGTTGTGAACAGCCCGCCGAGCCGCCCCAGGGTTTCGCCGGCCTGGGCAGCGAGGCCGCGGCCTTCACCCCGGTGCTGCCGGGGCGCAGTTTCAGCTTTCCTGCCGACCACGGTGCCCATGACGGGTTTCGCATCGAGTGGTGGTACCTCACGGCAGACCTGAGCGACGCCCAGGGCCGCCACTTCGGCGTGCAGTGGACGCTGTTTCGCAGTGCCCTGCGGGCAGCTCCCGAACAGCCGGGCTGGGGCGCGCCGCTGGTGTGGCTGGGCCATGCAGCGGCCACTTCGGCCCAGAGCCACCACGCCGCCGAGCGCTATGCCCGGGGTGGCGTCGGCCAGGCCGGGGTGATCGCGCAGCCGTTCCAGGCCTGGATCGACGACTGGCAGTTGAGCACCCTGAACAGCGCCGGCGACCCCCTGGCGCGGATGCAGGTGCAGGCCGCGGGGCCGGGGTTCGCCTATCGCCTGCAACTTTCCAGCAGCCGGCCGCTGGTGCTGCAGGGCGAGGGCGGCTACAGCCGCAAGTCCGACCAGGGGCAGGCCTCCTACTACTACAGCCAGCCGTTCTTCCAGGCCGCGGGGGAGTTGCAGATCGATGGCCAGCGCTATCAGGTCAGCGGCCCGGCCTGGCTCGACCGGGAATGGAGCAGCCAGCCCCTGGGCGCGGACCAGAGCGGCTGGGACTGGTTCTCTCTGCACCTGGACAGCGGCGAGCGGCTGATGCTGTTCCGGGTCCGCGAGCGGGACAAGGCGCCCTATATCACCGGCACCTGGATCAGCACCGATGGCCACACCCAGAGCCTGGGGAAGGAGCAGATCCAGTTGCTGCCGCTGGCCCAGTCCAGGGTCCAGGGCCGCAGCCTGCCCACCACCTGGCAACTGAAGATCCCCGCCAAGGGCCTGGATATCACCACCCGGGCCCTGAACCCCCAGGCCTGGATGAACCTGAGCATTCCCTACTGGGAAGGGCCGCTGCAATTCGCTGGCAGCCACAGTGGCAGCGGCTACCTGGAGATGACCGGTTATTGAGGGCGCCGCGACGCTTGCACCCATCCCCCCGGTGAAAGCTGGCAGGGCGTCTATGCTCAAGGGCCTGACTGAAAGTCAGTGTGTTTCTCAACCACAAGGAATGTTCATGATGAAAACCCTCAATACCCTGGCCCGCGCCATCGCCCTGGCCACTGTGCTGGGCACCGCCAGCCTTGCCGCACACGCCGCCGATATCCCGCTGTCCGGGGCCATCGAGGCCGATCAGGTGGTGACCAAGGTCCTGTCGGTGGACGCTGCCAAGCACCAGGTGGTGCTCGAAGGCGCCGGGGGCAAGCCGGTGCATGTGCAATTGAGCGATCAGGCCAAGGACCTGGGCCACCTCAAGGTCGGCGATCAGGTCAAGGTCACGGTCACCCACTCGGTGGTGGCGGTGCTCGACACCGACGTTGAAAAGGGCAAGCCCGATTCCAGCGAAGCCAGCGGCGTGGTCCGCGCTACCGCAGACAACCCCAACCCCGGCGGCGCGGCCTATCGCCAGGTGCAGGTGCAGTTGAAGATCACCGCCATTGACTTGAAGAAAAACCAGCTGACCTTCGAAGGCCCGGCGGGCAACAAGAAAGTGGTGAGCGTGGAGAAACCCGAAGTCCAGCAGCGCCTCAAGGACCTCAAGGTGGGCCAGAGCGTGCTGGTGACCTACACCGACATCCTGCAGGTCAGCACTGCCCACGAAGGCTGAGGGGGCAGGACTGAGCGGGGGAGGCAATGGGCAATCGGGTTAACTGCACCGTGCAGTTTTATTCAGAATCTGCCCACGGACTTTCCCCGCCAGTTGCACTAGAATGCCAACCGTTCGCCCGGTGCAAGGGCTCTTTACCGGTGCAAGGATTGCCAAGGCCAGAGCACTGGGCGAACACCTTTCCCTGTCGCGTCCTGCGACTTTCCCGCTTTACATCACCCTGAATCGACCCTGGCTGGATGCTCCGGCGCGAGCCTGCCGTGCTCCCTCTACAGTGCCACCGGACTCAAGCTGACCTGGCGTGCAAGCAGGCTGACGAAGCCGCCTGGCTGCGCGTGGCCACCCTGCAGCGACAGCAGGACGATGTTCGGACCTATGGCCAGCGCCGCGACAGCCTCGTCTTCCCGGGGCAGCAACTGCCCGGTGACCCGCAGCCCCGCCTGTTCCCGGCTGATGCGTGGCCTGTCCTGGGTCGCGGCCCACAGGTTGTGATCCCAGACAAAATCGTCCTCCAGGCTCAACTCCACCTCATGCACCTGGCCCATTTGTGGCGGCGTGCCCAGCCATTGGCCCCGGCCTTCGCCGAACGCACTGCTGAAATTGACCCACAGGCTATGGTCGGCTTCTACATGGAGGGTGTTGAGGGTGATACGCATGGCCAATCCTTTCCTTGGTACTGCGGGTTCAAGAGGCGTCCAGCCGGCTTTCCGGGGGGGCGGCCGGCCTGGATGGCAAGCGGCCACTGCGCTTGTTATTGCACACTGCGCGGGCCTTCAACAGAATGCGCGATTGCCCGACCGGGACAGGTCGAGGGCGGTGAATGATAGCGGAGATCCTGGATTGATCTGGTTAAAACGTTTGCTCATGTCGGTGGGCGTACTGGCGCTGGTATTGCTGGCGGTGGTCGTGTTCAAGAACGGCTTCTCCACGACGCCGGCCCATGTATTGGCCGAGCACCCTGATGCGCGGTGGCAGGGGGGCCCCGATGGTGGGCATTACATTGAGATCACCCGCTCCGAGCCGCCTTATTTCTTTGTGCAGGTGCGTCATGAAAGTGGCGACTTGTGGGATGAGGGCTGGCTCAAGTACGAGGACGGCGACGCCAGCGCCCTGACCACCGACAAGGTGCTGGCCTTCGACGGTGATGGAGTGATTTACCTGCAGCAACGTAAGGTATTGGCGCCACTGCGCTCCGCGGCCCATTGATGGCCCCCAGCCTTAAGGTTGGGCAGCCCCATCCCCTGTGGCCCCCAGCCCATAGGCATCCCACAACTTGTTGCGGAACTTGTTCTGCGGATCGACCCGGGCCTTCAGCGCCAGGAACTCCCCGGCCCGTGGATAGGCCGCGCGAAACTGCTGGGCCGTGGCGTGGATCTGGTACGGCAGGTAGTAGCTGCCGCCGCGCTCGATGGCGCTGTCCACCAGGGCGCGGGTCCATACGCCGACTTTTTCCCGTTCCTCTGGCGCGGTGCTCTGCTGGTAGTACAGCACCAGGGCGAAGACCTCGGTCTTGGCCCAGGCCAGCAGGGTGCCGGGGTCGGCCTTGGCGTGGCGGATCGACAGGTTGATCACGTTGACCTTGTGCGCCCGCAGGGTCGCGCCCATCTCCTGGACGAAGCTTTCCAGCTGGTCGGGGGGCACGAAGTATTCCTGCAGCACGTAGGTGCGCTTGGCCCGGGAGTCGGGTTCCAGTTCACGCACATCGAGGCTGGCTTCGTGGTTGCGCCAGGACACTTGCGGTTTTTTCAGCACCAGGGGGTCGATCACTTCCTGGCGCAGGGTCTTGCCGCCGGGCCACTGGCTCACCACTTTCAGGGCCTTCTGTTCTTTCCAGTAGTTCTGGTCCAGGGGCGTGAGGCGTTCCTTGACCGTGACCGGCAGGTCGGTCTGGCTGTAGGAAACCGCGCGCAGGGTCTGGTACTGGTCGGGGTAGAGCACGGCGTTGTGCAGGATGACCTTGGGGTTGTTCTGGATCCGGGCCTGGAAGTAGGGGCGGTAGTCCCCCAGGGGCATCTCGTCGACGCTACGCAGCAGGCGCACGTTGTCGCTCAGTTGCAGGGTGGCTTGGACGATCACCCCCAGGCCGCCGTAGCCGCCGATGGCGCCGTAGAACAGGTCGCGGTTGTGCTGCGGGCTGGCGTCCACCACTTGGCCGTCGGCCAGCACCAGCTTGATGGATTTCACCGAGCTCACCAGCGGGCCGTAGCCGATGTAGCGGCCATGGGCGTTGACGCTCAGGGCGCCGCCGACGGTGAAGTTGGCGTAGCTCTGCATGATGCTCACGGACAGGTCGTGGGGGTCGATGTAGTCCTGCACGGCGCGCCAGGTGATGCCCGGCTGCACGGTGATTTCCTTGCGTTCCTTGGAGAAGTCGAGCACCCGGTTGAAGCCGCGCATGTCGATCTGCAAGGCCTGTTCGGTGGCGGTCTGGCCGCCCATGCTGTAGCGCCCGCCGCCAATGGCGATAGGGCCGGGGTGCCCGGCCACCAGCTGGACGATCTGCTCCAGGCGGGTGGGGCGCACCACCTGGTCCACCACTATGGGGTTGAGCTGGGTGATGTCGTTGACGGTTTCTGCGGCGTGGGTGGGGAGTGCGCCGCCGAGTGCCGCGCATAAAAACAGGCCGATCGCGAATCTCATTCGCCGTGTCCATCCCTGGTGGTGGCGCGCCGCTGATGGGGGCGCAAGTGGCGGCAGAATAACGCCGCGACGGGTCCATGACCATGGGGGCAGCGCACCGGCTGCAAGGCCGGCATCGACCCGCGGGCCTGCCTTGCGCCTTAGAGCGTCGGCAGGCCCAGGGTGGCGGCGCAGTGCTCCAGGGAGCGCTGCTGGGTCTGGGCGTAGAGCAGCAGTTCGTCGAGGGTGGGGCGGCCCAGGGCGGCTTCGAACGCCTGGCGGTTGGATTGCCCGGCGTAGTGGCTCTGGCTGTCGTCCCCCAGGTTGGACTGGAAGATCCCGGCGGCGCTGACCGGCAGGAAATCTTCATACACCAGGGGTTCGGCGCTCAGGTGCCCGGCCGCCAGCAGCGCTGCCAGGGTGGTGGGCCGCTGGGGCTGGTTGCGCGCGGCCAGCCCGGTTTCGCTGACGAAGTAGCGAAAGTAGGCCAGGCCCTGTTCGCGCATGGCCGGGTGGCTGTCGGGAAATTCCCTGAAGTGCTCTTGCATCAGTTGGTTGTAGCGTTGGGCATTGGCTTCGTTGGGGAAGTCGCCCAGGGCGTCGCGGGCGGCGTTCAGCAGGCGGTCGTAGAGCTCGCGGCCCTTGGGGGTCAGCGCCGCGCCGCGCTGTTCGATCTCGCCGAAACGCGCGCTGTGGCTGCCCTGGCTCTGGGCCTGGTCGGTGAAGGCCACGGATTCCTCCAGGGCCTTGAAGCTGGTCTGGCGCAGCAGGATCGGGCATTCCCGGCGTGGCGGGCCTTCGATCACCGCCTTGGGGGTGATGCCGCGGGCAGGCATCAGCCGTTGGACTTCATCGATGTCCAGGGTGCGCGGAGTCAGGTGGTTGATGTGCGGGCCCTTGAAGGCCACCACGTCGGCGATCAGCCGGTGCTGGGCGCTGAGGCTGGCGTACTGGGCGGCGGTCACCGTGGCGTGGTGGTGCCAGCGGAAGGTTTCCAGGGCCTGGCGGATAAAGCGCTCGGCGTCTTCGGCGTCCAGGCCTCCGGCAGCCTCGGCCTGCTGGATCAGTTCCAGCACCTGGGGGGTGAAGATCTGGCGCCGGGCCAGGACCTGTTCGGCAAAGCTGCGCAGCTCCGGGTTGTCGATCAGCTCCAGGCGCAGCAGCGAGGTGAAGACCCGGAACGGGCTGACTTGCAGGGCCGCTTCGTGCACCGCGCGAAAGGCCGTGGAATGCACCGGCACCCCGGCGGGGGTCAGGTCGTAGTAGCCCACCGGCTGCATGCCCATCACCGCGAACAGCCGGGCCAGGGTCGCCAGCTCGGCGGCGCTGCCGACGCGGATCGCGCCGTGGCGCTCCAGGTCTAGGCGCTGCAACTCGCCGCTGCTCTGCAGGTGCCGGGCAAGCGCCGGCTGCTGCTCCAGGACCTGGGCGTTGACTTCGGCCACCAGCTCCATCAGGGCGCCGTAGAGCGGCACCTCCTCGCGGTACATGTCCGACATCGCCCGGGAAAATCCCTGGCGGATCAGGTCCGGGCTGACGAAGTGCTGGTGGCTCATGAACAGGCTTCCCGTGGCAGAGGGGCGAGGCGTGAAAGGGCGGGTCGGCCTCGATTCTGCTGGGCCTGCCCGAGGCTGACAAACGAAGTTTCCTCTGAACTTCATTCTGCAAATGAATGCATGAGCGGGCCGCTGTCAGTGCCGCTGGCGTTCCAGGAACTGCTGGTACAGCCGGGCACTGCGCACCGGGCGTTCGACCATGGGCATATGCCCGATGCCCTCCCAGAGTTGCACCTGGGCCTGGGGCAGGCCCTTGGCCCAGACCTGGGCGCTGCTGGGGTGCAGCAGGCGGTCCTCGCGGCCCCAGAGCAGCAGGGTCGGGGCCTGGATCTTCGCCAGCTCGGGCTCCATGGGCGGGCTGGCCTGGAGCTCGGCGAAGATCCGCGCCAGTTGCCCGCGGCGCGCCTGATAGCGTTCGGCGATGGCCGCCAGCACTGCTTCGGGCACCCAGGGCGGGGTGGCCATGGTCAGGCTGTAGAAGTGCTGGAAGTCGGCGCGGGAGCGGACCAGGAAGGGGTTCTTGCCCTGTTCCAGCAGGTGCTGCAGGTCGCTGGTCTCGGGGGCTTCGACGCCGGCCGGGTCGAACAGCGCCAGGCCGCTGATCCGTTGCGGGGCATGGGCGGCCAGCCAGGCGGCGATATAGCCGCCCATGGAGTTGCCGATCACCTGCACCCGCTGGATGCCGCAGGCGTCGAGCAAGCGCAAAAGGCGCTGGGCCTGGGCCGGAACGCGGTAGTCCTGGTGGGCGGCATAGGCGGTTTCGCCATGGCCGCCCAGGTCCGGGATCAGCAACCGGTAGTCGCGGTTGAAGTGCCGGGCAAAACGCAGCCAGATGCTCTTGTCCGCGCTCAGGCCGTGCAGCAGCAGGATCACCGGCGCCTGGGCCGGGCCGCCCTGGTAGGTCATCAGGGTCTCTTCGCCGATCTGCACCGGGACTTTCTGCAGTCGGTACAGGCGTGCTTCCAGGGCCACGCTGGCGTCGTACAGCAGGTGGCCGATGCGCGGGTAGGTGCGGTAGCACCAGAGTGCGGCAAGGAGCAGCAGGACCAGGATCACCAGCATCGGTGGCCTCCAGGGGCAGGGTGGATCGGCTCAGGGGCGGCGCGCGCCGTGCTCGCCACTGCGAAGTCGGTTATCGGCCGCCCCTCAGTTATAGCCAAATATTCCCCACCTGCTGGCGCTGGCAGGCCGAAACTGGGCGTTGGCAGTGATGGCGCTTTGAAACGCGACTGATAGACTTTCACCGGTTGCTTGCCACCCGCTCGTTCCACCTTTACCCATTGCTGATCGGAGGCGACTTGCTCCCTGCGCAGGACACCAGAGGGAAGGGACTGTCATTGGCCAGGAGGCTTTATCGGTCACGGACCCTGGGCCTGGCCCTGGGGTTTTTCTGCGTGGCCGCGGGGATGGCGCCCCTGCAACCGGCGCCCTGGGTCTGGGGCTTCATGCTGTTCAATGCATTTGCCTGGCCGCACCTGGCCTACCAATGGGCGCGGCTGGCCCGGGTGCCGTTTCGTGCCGAGTACCGCAACCTGCTGGTGGATTCGCTGCTGGGGGGCTTCTGGGTCGGCGCGATGCACTTCAATCCGCTGCCGCTGGCCACCACCCTGGGGATGATGGCCATGAACAATATGGCCCTGGGCGGGTTACGTTTCTTCCTCGCCGGCAGTGCGGCCCAAGTGCTGGGCATGGGCGTTGCCCTGTGGCTGTTCGGGCCGGCGTTTGTCGCCCAGACCACCCCTGAGCAGGTGTATGCCTGCCTGCCGATGCTGACCCTGTACCCGCTGGCCCTGGGCTACATCTGCTATCAGCAGGCGGTGACCCTGGGCCGGCATAAGCGCGAGCTGCTGGCCCTGAGCCGCACCGACAGCCTGACCGGGCTGCTCAACCATGGCGCCTGGAAGGACCAGTTGGAGATCGAGTTCCAGCGCTGCAAGCGCCAGGCCCATGGTGGTGCCATCGCCCTGATCGACATCGACCACTTCAAGGCCATCAATGACACCTACGGCCATGTGGCCGGGGATGTGGTGCTGCGCCAGTTGAGCAAGCTGCTGCGCCAGAACCTGCGGGTCAGCGACCAGGCCGGGCGTTATGGCGGCGACGAGTTCTGCGTGATCCTGCCGGACGTGCCCCTGGCTCATGCCGCCGAACTGATGGAGGCCCTGCGCGGTCGTTTTGGGGCCCTGGGCTATGAACAGAGCCCGGCGCTGCAGGTCAGCCTGAGCATCGGCCTGGCGGCCTTCAACCCCCTGCACGACGACGCCATGGGCTGGTTCAACGATGCCGACCAGGCCCTGTATGCGGCCAAGACCTGCGGCCGCAACAACGTCACCTGCCACCCGCCGGAGCAGCCGTCCAGGCGTTTGCTCAACTCCCTGTAGCCGCTGTTCCTTGTGTCCCGCGAAGGCGTCTGTGGGTACGCCGCCGGGTCGGGGGTGTTCCCTTCGCCGGCAAGCCGGCTCCTACGGGGGGCTCGCTGGTGGTTGTAGGAGCGGGCTTGCCCGCGAAGGCGTCTGTGGGTACGCCGAGGGATCGGGGGTGTTCCCTTCGCCGGCAAGCCGGCTCCTGCGGGGTGTGGGGTCAGTCGTGGGTGGGGTGCAGGCGCCGGGCCAGTTCCAGGGCGGTGCGGCCACTGGCGATGCCCGGCACCAGTCGGGCGAAGGGGATGTCGATCAGTCGGTCTTCGCGCACTGCGCGCAATCGCGACAGCACAGGGTCGCTGTGCAGCAGCTGGCGTTTGCGCCGGGCCGGGGACCACAGGGCGTCGGCCAGGAGCATGGCGTCGGGGTCGTTGGCCAGCAGGGTCTCGCTGTCCACGGTCAGGCGCGGGCGGTCGATGGCGGCAAAGCTGTTGCGTGCACCGGCCGCTTGCAGCAGCACGCCGACAAACCCGCGCTGACCCTGGCTGGCCAGGCCGTTGACTTCGCTGTCCAGGTAGAACACCGAAGGCGTCGGGCGCCCGCGGTACAGGGCCGCGGCGGCCTCCAGGTCTGCATCCATCTGGCCCACCAGTTGCTGCGCGCGGGCCTCCTGGCGCAGCAGCCGGCCCAGGGTCAGCAGGTCGCGGCGGATATGCCCGAAGTAGTCCTGGTCATGCCCGGCGCAGGCCGATTCCAGCAGGTAGCTGCCTACGCCTATGGCCTCCAGGCGTTGCCGGGAGCTGAAGTTTTCCGGGAAGGCCGAGGCGAAGCCGCCCACCACCAGGTCGGGTTTCAGGCTATAGAGCACTTCTGCCGACGGGTACTGGCGAGCGATGACCGGCACGCCGTGGTAAAGCCCTTCGGCCTGGGCCTGGCCATCGTCGTCCAGATAGGCGACGCCGATCATCGACGGCCCGGCACCCAGGGCCAGCAGCAGGTCGGCGCTGTGCTGGTTGAGGGCGACGATGCGCTGGGGCGGGCCGTCCACCGTCCAGGTCCGGCCACAGTTCTGGTAGCTGTGCGCCAGGGCCGGCAGGGCCGCCAGCCACAGCAGCAGGCCGAGCAGTCTGCTAGGCATCCGCGGTTCCTCCGTAGGGCGCGGGAATCCGTAGGTCCGCCACCGGTTCGCCCTGGACCAGGTGCTGCTGGACCAGGCGCAGCACCTCGCCGTCATCGCGCACCCGGTACCAGCAGCCGTCCGGGTGCACGGTGAGTACCGGCCCCAGGTTGCACGGGAACTGGCAGGCGGTGCGGGTCAGCAGCACGCCACCGGGCGTCTCCATGTGCTCCAGGCGCAGCAGTTCGCGGCGCAGGGTCTTCCACAGCGCCAGGGCGCCGCGCCGCACGCAGCGCGGGCCGGTGCACAGGAACACCTGGCGGGCATGGGGCGGCACCCGCGACCAGTCCGGGTCGCTCTGCACCGCGTTGACGTTGTCGCAGGCCAGGTGGCGCTCGCGCTGGCCGATGCTGGCGCAGGCCAGGGCCGCGTCCAGCCCGCGCCGGCCCAGGGCCTGGGCGGTGATCCACAGCCGCGGTGCCTGGGGGTGGGCTTGGGCCAGGCGCCCCAGCTCATCGCGCAGCCAGTCCAGGTAGGCACTGTCGGAGCTGGGTTCCAGGTCCACCACCAGCAGCTTCGCGCCGTCCTCGGGCAGGGCTTCGCCCAGCGCCGCCCAGAGGCTGTCGAAGCCGTCCAGGGTGTCGATCACCCGGGTGTCGGCGCCGTCGCCGCGCAGGGCCTGGAGCTCCTTGCGAAAGGCTTCGCCGAGGGCGCCGCCGTGCAGGCCGGGGCCGACGAACAGCACCCGTTGATAGTTCTCATGCATGTCGGTCGGCCTCAGAAGCGGTAGGTGTAGCGCACTTCGGTGGTGAAGGGTCGCCCCAGGTTGTCCACCGAGGGCGAGGTGCTGGTCATGCTGGTGCTGTAGTCGCGGTCGAACAGGTTCTCCACCAGTAGGCTCAGGCGGTGCTGCTGGGCCGTATCCAGGTAGCGATAGGCATCGGCGTCGACCACCGAATAGTGGCCGTAGTCGACGTTCTTCGGGCTGTCGATCTGGCCGATGTAGCGGACCGCACCACCCACGCCCCACATCCGGTCCGGGGCTTCGAAGCCCAGCCGCGAACGGGCGAAGAAACCGGGGATGTTGCTCAGGGTCACGCCGTTGCGCGACTCCACCAGGTTGCGGGTCATGTCCGCCTGCAGGGTCCATTGCGGGCTGAACTGCCAGCGCCCGTCGAGTTCGATGCCGCGCACCTTGATCCGGCCCTGGCCGTTGCTCCAGACATCGTTGGCGTCGAGGGTGATCAGGTCGTCGATCTTGCGGTGGAAGGCGCTGACGCTGGCGTTGAATTCGCCGGCCAGCAGGCTGCCCTTGTAGTCCAGGCCGAGCTCGGCATTGAGGCTCTTTTCCGGCTTGAGGTCGGGGTTGCCTTTTTCGTAGTCCTCGTTGGCGTACAGCTGCTCGGCGTTGGGCAGCTTGAAGGCGCTGCCGTACTGGCCGCGCAGTTGCCAGTGGGGCGTCAGGTCGTAGAGCGAGGTGAGCATGCCCACGGTGGCGCTCTCGCCGCCGCTGATTTTCTCGTGGCGCACGCCCAGGCTCGGGTGCCAGTCGGGCAGGGCGTCGAACACCGGGCGCAGCTGGGTGTACAGGGCATTGGCCTGGGCCTGCTTGTTATCGATCTTGAGCACGTCGTCCTGGCCCTTGAACCACTGGTTGTCGGTGCCCAATACCAGCACGTGGCCGCCGTCCAGCTCGGCCTTGCCCTCGGCCTGCAGGCCCCAGTCGGTGAAGCCCCAGTAGTCGTTGTGGTTGCGCACCTTGAGGCTGGCGTCGTCGAGGCTGTCGATCCTGGTGTAGCGGGTGTCCCAGTCGTTGACATGGCCCTTGACGAAGTAGCTGAAGCCTTCGTCCAGGCGCTGCTCGAAGGTCGCGGTGGCGATCTGCTGGATGCGGTCGTTGGTGGTTTTCCGGTTGTTCACCGGGCGGGCGAAATCCAGGTTGGCGTCGCTGTACTGGTAGAACAGTTCCAGCCGCGAAGCGTCGCCAAGGCCCTGGATCGCCTTGGCGCCGAAGGTGGTCACTTCATAGCTGCGTTTCTTGTCCCGGGTGTTGGCGTTGTAGGCGCTGTTGCGAAATGGCTGGTAGCCATCGGAGACGTTGTGGCTGACATAGGCCAACAGCCCGAGCTCGCCCAGGCCGTTGCTGAGGATCTGCTCGGCGCGGGCGTCGCCGCTCCTGCCCATGAAACTGTCCAGGCCCAGGTTGACCTCGCCGGAGACGTCGCGGGTCTGCGGGCTGCGGGTGACGATGTTGATCACCCCGGACACCGCCTGTGTACCGAACAGCAGGCTCTGGCCACCCTTGAGCACCTCGATGCGCTCGATGGCGTTGGCCGGCAGGGTATCCAGGTACAGGCCGCCGTACAGGCGGTTGTTCAGGCGCACGCCGTCCAGCAGGATCAGGGTGTCGTCGTTGCGCCCGCCCAGCAGGGAATAGGTGCCGTAGTCGAAGGGGCCATTCTTGGGCGCCACATACAGCCCCGGCACGTACATCTGCAGGACCCGGGTGATGTCGCTGCTGGGGCCGGCGCGTTCGATCTGCTGGCGGTCGATGATCTCCACCTTGCTGCCGTACCGGGCCATTTCGGCCACCGTGGTGGACTCCACCGAGGGGGCGGAAACAAATTGCCGGTCCAGCGTCAGGGGGCTGTCGTCCGCCAGCAGCAGGGGGCTGAACAGGCAGCCGAGCAGGGCGCCGCTCATGGTGCGGCCAGGTGCACGCCAGTCGCGTGCAAGGAAAGCGTCAGGTGTTGTCATTGTTGGTCTTCTCGAAAGTGTCTTCGGGAAGCACGCAGGAGAGGGTATCGGCCACGGGCACGCGACCATACCGGCCCATGCCCGCCCACCGCAGGATTGCCAAACAGACGTCACAGGCCGGTCTCCGGGCTTGCGAGTCTGGCGGCATTCGCCTTCCCATACCTTGGGTACAGTGGCCTGTTGAATGCAGCACTCGCTTACCGTTGCGGGGGCAGCACCGGACTTGCCCGAAAAGGGGCGCACCGGTTTCCCGTTTCACCTCCTGCACG
>NZ_VYKE01000010.1:0-82724 GCF_032424515.1 Pseudomonas sp. JV245A | reverse complement strand
CAGCCCGGCCGCCGCCGACAGCACGAAATAGCCATGGGCGATGCGCTTGCCGAACTGCGACTCCCTGGCGGCAATCTCGTCGAAGTGCATATAGAAATGGTCCCCCGACAGGCAACCGAAGTTCACCAGGTCGGCCTCGGTCACGGTGCGCCGGTGGGTCAGCAGGGATTCGCCGATCCGCAGGTCCTGGAAGTGCCGGCGGAAGGGGTGGACCTCGGTTTCGATCACCTGGGCACCGCGCACGTACTCACCGGTTACCGCCGTCAGCATGCTTGGCGAGCCCTGGATCGCCGCCCGTTGCAGGTAATGCTTGACCGCCCGCAGGCCCCCCAACTCTTCGCCACCCCCGGCGCGGCCCGGGCCGCCATGCTTGAGCTGTGGCAGGGGCGAGCCGTGGCCGGTGGATTCGCCAGCACAGTGGCGGTCCAGCACCAGCAAGCGACCGTGCCAGGCCGCAGCCCGGGGAATGACCTGGGCGGCAATGGCCGGGCTCTTGGTGACCAGGCTGGCCACCAGGCTGCCCTTGCCGCGAGAGGCCAGCTCCAGTGCCTGGTCCAGGTCGTCATAGGCCATCAGGGTGCTGACCGGGCCAAAGGCTTCGATGTCGTGGGCGCCGCCCTCGGCCATGGGATCGCGCGCCAGCAACAGGGTCGGGGCGAAGAACGCGCCCTGGCTGACGTTTGTGCCTCGGGGCTCGAAGCCGTCCCGGGCACCGAACAGCAGGTCGCTGCTGTGCAGCAGGCTTTGCAGGCGCTCGGCCACATCGCGCTGCTGTTCATGGGAGGCCAGGGCGCCCATGCGCACGCCTTCCACCGCCGGGTCGCCCACCACCACCTTCGACAGGCGTTCGCGCAACCTGGTGGCCACCGCGTCCAGTTGTTTGGCAGGGATGATGGCGCGGCGGATGGCGGTGCACTTCTGCCCGGCCTTGACCGTCATTTCCCGTGCCACTTCCTTGATGAACAGCTCGAATTCCTCGTCGTCCTGGCTTACGTCCGGGGCCAGGATCGCGCAGTTCAGCGAGTCGGCCTCGGCATTGAAGGGTACCGAATGGCGGATCAGGTTCGGGTTGGCCCGCAGTCGTCCGGCAGTGCTGGCGGAGCCGGTGAAGGTCACCAGGTCCTGGCCTTGCAGGCGGTCCAGCAGGTCGCCGGTAGCGCCTATCACCAATTGCAGGCTGCCTTCGGGCAGCAGCCCGGATTCATGCATCAGCCGCACCGCGGCCTCGGTCAGGTAACTGGTGGCGCTGGCCGGCTTGACGATGCAGGGCATGCCGGCGAGGAAACACGGGGCGAATTTTTCCAGCATGCCCCAGATCGGAAAGTTGAAGGCGTTGATGTGCACCGCCACGCCCCCTCGGGGCACAAGGATGTGGCTGCCGGCGAAGCTGCCGAGCTTGCTCAGGGATTGCGCCGGGCCTTCGTGCAACAGGTTGCCCGACGGCAGTTCCCGGGCGCCGAGGCCGGCGTAGCTGAACAGGGTGCTGTTGCCGCCCTCGATATCGATCCAGCTGTCGGCCCGCGTCGCGCCGCTGAGATGGGACAGGGCATAGAGCTGCTCCTTGCGCTCGCTCAGATACAGCGCCAGGGCCTTGAGGCGCTGGGCCCGCTGCTGGAAATCCAGGGCCAGCAAGGTCTTGCCGCCCTGATGGCGACCAAAGGCCAGGGCCTCGGCGAAGTCCGGGGCCTCCTCGTGGGTGCGCGCCACTTCATGCCCATCAATGGCGCTGCGCAGTGACTGGGCCGGATGCTGGCCGAACCAGCGGCCGGCGATGAAGCTTTGCAGGGTAGGAGCCTGTGGCATGGGGATTCCTCCAGAGGGTGAACCGGGTTCGAGCGCGGCAGCCCGCGCTCATGGATGGGGTCAGTGATGAGTGGCGCCGGATGCGCCAATGCCGGTCATGGAACGGATGAACTGCGCCAGGTAGCGCCCGCGCTCCAGTTCGGCCCGGGGCGAGCGGTCGCTGACGGAGAAGGCCCAGGCACAGAAGAACGCCAGGCTCATGGAAAACAGCGCCGGGTTGGCATAGGGAAACAGCGCCTGGGGGTGATGCAGCACATTGACCCAGACCGCCGGGCTGAGCATCAGCAGCACAATCGCCGAGACCAGGCCAGCGAGGCTGCCGCCCACCGCGCCGCGAGTGGTGAGGCCTTTCCAGAACATGGAAAGAAACAGCACCGGGAAATTCACCGAAGCGGCGATGGCCAGCACCAGCCCCGAGAGAAAGGCAATGTTCTGCGATTCGAACAACAGCCCCAGCAGCACCGCCAGCACCCCGATGCACAGGGTGGCGATCCGCGAGACGCGCATTTCCTGCCGGGTGCTGGCCTGGCCCTTGCGCAGCACGCAGGCGTACAGGTCGTGGGAGACCGCCGAGGCGCCGGACAGCGCCAGCCCGGCCACCACCGCCAGGATGGTGGCGAAGGCCACGGCCGAGATGAAGCCCAGGAACAGGTTGCCGCCCACCGCCTGGGCCAGGTGCACGGCAACCATGTTGGCGCCGCCGATGATCGCGCCGCCGGCATCGCGGTACTGGGGCTCGGTACCGACCATGACGATGGCGCCGAAGCCGACAATGATCAGCAGCAGGTAGAAGTAGCCGATGAAACCGGTGGCGTAGAACACGCTCTTGCGCGCTTCCCGGGCATCGCTGACGGTGAAGAAGCGCATGAGGATGTGCGGCAGGCCGGCGGTGCCGAACATCATGCCCAGCCCCAGGGAAATGGCATCGATGGGGTTCGACAGCAACCCACCCGGGGCCATGATCGCGCTGCCCTTGGCGTGCACCGCGCTGGCCTGGGCGAACAGCGCTTCGCTGCTGAAGCCGAAGTGCTTGAGCACCATGAAGGCCATGAAGCTGGTGCCCGAGAGCAGCATCAGCGCCTTGATGATCTGTACCCAGGTGGTGGCCAGCATGCCGCCGAAGGTCACGTAGCAGACCATCAGCAGGCCCACCAGCATCACCGCATAGAGGTAGCTGATGCCGAACAGCAGCTCGATCAGCTTGCCGGCGCCGACCATCTGCGCCACCAGGTACATCAGCGCCACGCTCAGGGTGCCGAAGGCTGAGGTCAGGCGCACCGGCGTCTGGGCCAGGCGATAGGACACCACGTCGGCGAAGGTGTACTTGCCCAGGTTGCGCAGGCGTTCGGCGATCAGGAACAGGATGATCGGCCAGCCGGCCAGCACCCCCAGTGCGTACAACAGACCGTCGTAGCCATTGAGGAACATCATTGCCGAGATGCCGAGGAAGGACGCCGCGGAAATCATGTCGCCGGCGATCGCCAGGCCATTCTGCATGCCGCTCATGCCGCCACCGGCGGTATAGAAGTCGCTGGCGGAGCGGGTGCGCCGGGCGGCCCAGCGGGTGATGCCGAGGGTCATCAGGACAAACACCAGGAACATGCCGATGGCGTTCCAGTTCAATGGCCGCGCCGGCGTGTCGGCCGCCAGGGCCAGGTCGGTGGCCAGCAGGCAGGGCAGCAGGAATAGAGCGAGCAGGCGCTTCATGGCTGGCACTCGCGCTTGAGCTTGTCGTTCAGCGGGTCCAGCAGGCGGTTGCTGCGGTAGACGTAGAAGCCGGTGAGGGCAAAGGCCAGGCCGATCATAGCCACGCCCACCGGCATGCCGACGCTGGTGGCTCCGCCGGCCAACGAGCGCCCCAGCAGCCCGGGGTGGAAAGCCACCAGCAGTACGAAGCCGTAGTAGGCCAGGAGCATGATCAGGGTCAGCGACCAGTAGAGGCGCTGCTTGCTCCGCACCAGTTGGATGAAGTCCGGATGGCGGGTGATGCGGGCGATCTGTTGTGGGGTCATGGCGCGTTCTCTTGTTTTTGTTGTTGGTGGCACGTGAAGGCGCTGCGCGGCCTTTCGCAGCTTCGCTGGGGCTCGGCAGCGGCTACGGGCGGCTGCGGGGAGCGCCGGAGTCAGAGCTGGTCGAAGTCCAGTACCACCTTGTCGCTGAGCGGGAACGATTGGCAGGAGAGGACGTAGCCGGCCGCGACTTCGTAGTCTTCCAGGGCGTGGTTGCTGTCCATTTCCACTTCGCCTTCGATGACCTTGCATTTGCAGGTGGAGCAGACTCCGGCCTTGCACGAGTAGGGCAGTTCGGCGCCCTGGGCGTTGCCGGCGTCGAGAATGCTCTGGCTGTTGCGCGGCAGGTCGAAGGCCAGGGCGCGGCCGTCGCTGATGACGGTGACCCGGCTGTGCCGGGCATCCAGGGCATGGGCGGTTTCCCGGGCCTGGCGCTTGTGCCCGTCGCTGCCGGCGTGGAACAGCTCGAAGTGGATGCGCTCGGCCGGCATGCCGGCAGCCTTGAGGCTGTCGCGCACGGTTTCGGTCATGGCCTGGGGGCCGCAGATGAACGCGGCCTCCAGTTGCTGGACGTCGAGCCAGCGGGAAAACAGCTGCTGGCACTTGTCCTGGTCGATGCGCCCGTTGTACAGGTCGATGTCCTGCCGTTCGCGGCTGAACACGAACATCAGGTTCAGCCGCTGCAGGTAGCGGTTCTTCAGGTCCTCAAGCTGTTCGCGAAACAGCGCCGAGTTGCTGGAGCGGTTGCCGTAGAGCAGGGTGACCCGGCTGTGGGGCTCGGTTTGCAGGGTGCTCCTGATGATCGACAGGATCGGCGTGATGCCGCTGCCGGCCGCCACCGCCAGGTAATGGCCGCGCCGCGCCGGGTCCAGCTCCACATGGAAACGCCCGGCCGGGGGCATCACGTCCAGGCTGTGGCCGGGCTGCAATCGTTCATTGGCGAAGGCCGAGAAACGCCCACCGGCCACACGCTTGACCGCTATGCGCAGTTCACCGTCGTTGACCCCGGTGCAGATCGAATAGGAGCGGCGCACTTCCTCGCCTTCAAGCTCGGTGCGCAGCACCAGGTGCTGGCCCTGGGTGAAGTGGAACTTTTGCTGCAGGTGCGGGGGAACCTCGAAGGCGATGGATACCGCGTCGCGGGTTTCATTGCGCAGGTCCTTGATGGTCAGGCGGTGGAACTGGCTCATGGTGGTTCTCCACTGCGGCGCCGGGCCGCTCAGATGCACTTGAAGTAGTCGAAGGGTTCCAGGCAATCACGGCAGCGATACAGGGCCTTGCAGGCGGTGGAGCCGAACTCGCTGAGGCGCTCGCTGTGGGCGCTGCCGCATTGCGGGCAGAGCACCTGGGGCGTTTCTCCCAGCAGGCTGCGCTTGCTGCTGCCCGAGGGCGGTGCAATGCCGTAGGCCTGCAGGCGCTGGCGCCCGCGCTCGGTGATCCAGTCGGTGGTCCAGGCCGGGGTCAGCTGGCGCAGCAGCCTGGGTGCCTTGAAGCCGGCGCGCTCCAGGGCCTGGCGGATGTCGCTTTCGATCACCTCGGTGGCCGGGCAGCCGGAGTAGGTCGGGGTGACCGCCACCTGCAGGTGCCCCTGGTGCCAGTCGAGGTGGCGCACGATGCCCAGGTCGAGCACGCTGACCACCGGTACTTCCGGGTCCATGACCCGGTCGAGGGTGGCCCAGGCGGTGTCCAGGTCCCCGGGCAACGGGTCGCGTGCCCCCAGGTCGCTGCCGATCAGCTCACCAGACCGCATCGGGATAGGCTCGCGGCAGTGATTGCATCTGGGCCAGCAGCAGGCCCAGGTGTTCGGTATGCAGGCCTTTGCGCGCATCCAGGTAGAAGTGGCTGGGCGCTTCGGGCACATGCAGGGTGGCCCGGGCGAACACCGCGGCGACCCTGTCCTGCCAGGCGGTGGCGACCTGAGCCGGGTCTGCCAGCAGCCCGGCCTGGTGCAACGCGTTCTCCGCAGGATCGGTGGCGATCAGTTCCCCGGTAAAGCGCCACAGTCGCGGCAGGGCCTGGAGCATGCGCCGGTGGCTTTCCTCGGTGCCATCCCCCAGGCGCTCGACCCACTCGCTGGAGCGACGCAGGTGGTAGGTGACTTCCTTGAACGCCTTGGCGGCGACCCCGGCGATGCGTGGATCGCTGGACAGGCACAGGCCACGGAGGGTTTCCAGGTGCCAGGCGTCGTAGAAGAACTGCTTGAGCATGGTCACCGCGAAGTCGCCATTGGGTTGTTCCACCAGCAGCAGGTTGCGGTAGGCGCGTTCGTCGCGGCGAAAGGCCAGATGGTCGGCATCCCGCCCGTCCGCCAGCAGTTCGGCGGCATAGTCCAGCCAGTTGCGGGCCTGGCCCACCAGGTCGAGACCGACGTTCATCAGTGCCAGTTCTTCTTCCAGGGCCGGGGCCCGGCCGCACCATTCGCACAGGCGCTGGCCCTGGACCAGGGCACTGTCGCCCAGGCGCAGCAGATGGTTGAGCAGATCGTTTGCAGGGTTCATGGCCGGCCTCACATGTGTCCGACTTCGGGGGGCAACTGGTAGAAGCTGGCGTGGCGGTAGACCTTGTCGTCCGCCGGGTCGAACAGCAGCTCCTTTTCGTCCGGCGAGGAGGCGACGATCTGCGCCGAAGGCACCACCCACAGGCTCACGCCTTCGCTGCGCCGGGTGTAGAGGTCGCGGGCGTTGGCCATGGCCATCGGGGCATCGGCGGCGTGCACGCTGCCGACATGCTTGTGGTTGAGGCCGTGCTTGCTGCGCACGAAAACCTCGTAGAGGGTCCATTCAGACATTGCAGTGACTCCACATCAGGGCTGGAGGGCCATTGCCCCTGGGGGCAATGGCCGGGGGTGAACGGGCTCTCAGGCGGCGTTGCGAGCGGCCTTCCGGGCGGCGTGGGCCACGGCGGCAGCCCGCACCCAGGCGCCGTCCTCGATGGCCTGGCGGCGGGTGTCCAGGCGTTCCTGGTTGCACGGGCCGTTGCCCTTGAGCACTTCGTAGAATTCTTCCCACTGGATTTCGCCAAAGTCGTAATGGCCGCGCTCGGCGTTCCACTTCAGCTCCGGGTCGGGGCAGGTGCAGCCCAGCAACTCCAGTTGCGGGATGGTCTGGTCGATGAAGCGCTGGCGCAGTTCGTCGTTGCTCTGGCGCTTGATCTTCCAGGCCATGGACTGGGCACTGTTGGGGGAGTGTTCGTCGCTGGGGCCGAACATCATCAGGGCCGGCCACCAGAGACGGTTGATGGCGTCCTGGACCATGTCCCGCTGCGCCTGGTTGCCCTCGCGCATCATGGTCAGGAGGATTTCGTAGCCCTGGCGCTGGTGGAAGCTCTCTTCCTTGCAGATGCGCACCATGGCCCGGGAGTAGGGGCCGTAGGAGGTGCGTTGCAGCACCACCTGGTTGACGATGGCCGCGCCATCCACCAGCCAGCCCACGGCGCCCATGTCGGCCCAGTTCAGGGTCGGGTAGTTGAAGATGCTCGAATACTTGGCCTTGCCGCTGTGCAGCCGGGCCACCTCTTCGTCGCGGTCGGCCCCCAGGGTTTCCATGGCGCTGTACAGGTACAGGCCGTGGCCGGCTTCGTCCTGGATCTTGGCCATCAGTTGCAGCTTGCGCTTGAAGGTCGGGGCACGGGTGACCCAGTTGCCTTCGGGCAGCATGCCGACGATTTCCGAATGGGCGTGCTGGGAGATCTGCCGGATCAGGGTCTGGCGGTAGGCCTCGGGCATCCAGTTCTTGGCTTCGATCTTGATCTCGTCGTCGATCCTTTGCTGGAAGCTGCGTTCCTGTTCGGACATCTCGGCCAGTGGCGTGACGCGCTTGACCCCCGTTTCTACCAGCTGTGCGTACATGTGGCGTCTCCCGGTGTGAAGGTGTGGCTGGGCATGGGAATGTTTATATGTGATACGTAAATTAATATCAAACATAAAATAACGTGTCATGTTTGATTTTTGTATCGCATTGCCCCCCTGGGCCTTTGCCAAGGCAAAAAAAAGCCCCGCATCAGCGGGGCTTCCAGGAAGGATGGATTAGCGGTTGCGTTTGTCGATTACCCGGCAGGCCTTGCCTTCGGAGCGCTTGATGCTGAATGCCGGCTGCAAAACGATACGCGAGCTGATACCGATATGGGTCTTTATGTGGCGGCTGAGATCGCCGCAGAGGGCCCGCTGCTGCTCGTCCCCTAGTTGCTGGTGCTCAGGCTTGAGCTCGACGTGGATGTCAACGCTGTCGAGGTTGCCGTGGCGGTACAGGTGGATCTCGTAGCAGGGGGCCAGTTGCCCGACCTTCAGCACCTGTTCTTCGACCTGGGTGGGGAACACGTTGACCCCGCGGATGATCAGCATGTCGTCGCTGCGCCCGGTGATCTTGTCGATGCGCCGCATGGGCCGCGCCGTGCCCGGCAACAGCCGGGTCAGGTCGCGGGTGCGATAGCGGATCATCGGCAGCGCTTCCTTGGTCAGGGAGGTGAGCACCAGCTCGCCCAGTTCGCCATCGGCCAGTACCTGGCCGGTGATCGGGTCGATGATTTCCGGGTAGAAGTGATCCTCCCAGAGGGTAGGGCCGTCGCGGGTCTGCGCGCATTCCATGGCCACCCCGGGGCCGATGATTTCCGACAGCCCGTAGATGTCCAGGGCGGTGATGCCCAGGCGCTGTTCGATGGCACTGCGCAGTTCGTCGGTCCAGGGTTCGGCACCGAAGATTCCCAGGCGCAGCGCCAGCTGGTGCGGGTCCAGGCCCTGGCGCTCGATCTCGTCGGCGATGTTGAGCATATAGGAGGGGGTGACCATGATGATGTCCGGCTGGAAATCCTTGATCAGTTGCACCTGCTTCTCGGTCTGGCCGCCGGACATGGGGATCACCGTGCAGCCCAGGCGTTCGGCGCCGTAGTGCGCCCCCAGGCCGCCGGTGAACAGGCCATAGCCGTAGGAAATATGCACCTTGTCCCCGGGCCGGCCGCCGGCGGCGCGGATCGAGCGCGCCACCACCTGCGCCCAGGTGTCGATGTCGTTGCGGGTGTAGCCGACCACCGTGGGCTTACCGGTGGTGCCGCTGGAGGCGTGCAGGCGTACCACTTGGTCCATGGGCACGGCGAACATGCCATAGGGGTAGTGGTCGCGCAGATCGGCCTTGGTCGTGAAGGGCAGGTGCGCCAGGTCTTCCAGGCGCTTGATGTCCTGGGGGTGCACCCCGAGCTGGTCGAAGCGCTGGCGGTACAGCGGGACCCTGTCGTAGGCGTGGTTCAGGCTCCAGCGCAGGCGTTCCAGCTGGTGCTGGCGCAGGTGGTCGATGCTGGCGGTTTCCATCGGGTCCAGCAGCGCGTCGGGCACGGTTCCGGCAATCGGCATGTTCATGGTGTCACTCGAATTGTTGTTGTCTTGTAGCCCGCCGGCGGGCGGGCTCTGAGTGCATGCCCCGGGGCGCAGGCGAGCCCCGGGGGAGTCTTTTTACTGTGCTTGCAGCCGCTCGCTGATCAGCGCGATGCCCGGGTCGACACCGATGCACATGGTGCACAGCGCGTAGCGGCCCCGGCGCTGCCAATGAGGATACGGACGGCATCGATGAGCAGTGGGTCATTCATGGGAGGTCTCCTGTGTCAGCACCGGGCCGTGCACTTGGTAGGATTTGCCTTGGAGCAGGGCGATGAGCCGGCCCTGCTGGTTTTCCACGCGCACCGCGTAGTGGCCGGTGCGGCCGCCGCGGTTCTGTTCATGGCAGTCGGCGGTCAGGGTGTCGCCCAACTGCGCCGGGGCGATGTACTCGATGCTGCAACCCAGGGCCACTGTGGCCCGGTCATGGCTGTTGCAGGCAATGGCGAAGGCCGAATCGGCGAGGGTGAAGATCAGGCCGCCGTGGCAGGTGCCGTGGCACTGCAGCATGTCGGCCCGCACGCTCATGCCCAGGCGCGCCGCACCGGGCGCCACCGACAACAGGCGCATGCCCAGGGCGTTGCTTGCCGGGTCACGTTCGAACAGGGTCCGGGCGCAGCGCCGGGCCAGTTCCATGGCGTCATGTTCAGTCATGCAGGGGCCTCCTTGGAGTCGCCGTGGTCAGCAGCCCTTGAACACGGGGCTGCGTTTTTCCATGAAGGCGCTGACGCCTTCGCGGTAGTCCTCGCTGCAACCGGCCAGGCGTTGCAGGTCGCGCTCCAGGTCCAGTTGCTCATCGAAGCTGTTGTGCAGGCTGGCATTGAGGCTGCGCTTGATCAGGCCCAGGCCGTAGGTGGGTTGGGTGGCCAGGTGCCGGGCCAGGCTCAGGGCCTGGTCCCGCAGTTGGGCATCATCCACGCACTGGTAGATCAGGCCCCACTGCTCGGCCTGTTCGGCACTCAGGCGGTTGCCGAGCAGGGCCAGGGCCTTGGCCCGGGCCATGCCCACCAGGCGCGGCAGCAGCCAGGTACCGCCGGAATCGGGAACCAGCCCGAGCTTGCAGAAGGCCTGAATAAAGCTTGCCGAGCGTGCGGCCAGTACCAGATCGCAGGCCAGGGGCAGGTTGGCCCCGGCCCCGGCGGCCACCCCGTTGACCGCGCAGATCACCGGCAGCGGCAGGTCCCGCAGGGCCCGCACCAGGGGGTTGTAGAAGGTTTCGATGGAGGCCCCCAGGTCCGGCGCGGCGCCGCCGGGTGACACGGTGCGCTCGCCCAGGTCCTGCCCGGCACAGAAGCCCCGGCCTTCCCCGGTCAGCAGCAGGACCCGCACCTGCGGGTCATTGCGCACCAGGTCCAGGGCTGCCTGAACCTCGCGGTGCATCGTCGGGTTGAAGCTGTTGAGCTGTTCGGGGCGGTTGAGGCTGAGAAGGGCCACGCCCTCGCTGATGGAGAACAGGATGGTGGTGAAGTTCATGGGCGGGGCGCTCTGTGCTGGGCGATCAGGCGAACACCACCGACAGGCGTGGAGGCAAGGCGTTGAGGCATGGTGAATGTCCTCGGGGTGGCCGGTGGTCGGCTCGATTGTCGGGTCGGCTGGTTGGCCGGTTTTCGTCGAGTATATCGCCAATGCGATACATAAAAACAATATTGACTTGAATTTAATGTGTCTTGATTTTGAGTGTCGGTCCAGCTTTTTTTGTAGCCCCAGGCTCACGACAAAAGCCTCCAGGCTGCCTAAAGCGTTGATAAATACGGGACTGACAAGTCTTTGTGGAGCAGCCAGGCTCGCTGATTGCGGCGGCGCCGGTCTTGTGCGTGGTCAATAATCTGATACAAACTGCCATCCGCAGTTCATCGTATTTCCTGCTTTCAGATGACGTGTTCTTCAAGGAACCTCTCCATGACCTGTTACAGCCTCGATGGATTGACCCCGGTGGTCGACCCCAGCGCTTATGTGCACCCTTCAGCGGTGCTGATTGGTGATGTGATTGTCGGCGCCCATTGTTACGTCGGCCCGTTGGCCAGCTTGCGGGGCGATTTTGGGCGGATCGTTCTGGAGGAGGGGGCAAACCTGCAGGATACGTGTGTGATGCATGGTTTTCCCGACAGCGATACGGTGGTCGAGCGCAACGGCCATATAGGTCATGGCGCTGTCCTGCATGGCTGTCGAATTGGCGCCGACGCCCTGGTGGGCATGAATGCGGTGGTGATGGACAACGCGCATATCGCGCCCCGTTGCATCGTTTCCGCGGCAGCCTTCGTCAAGGCCGGCTTCGAGTGTGCGCCACAGTCGCTGATCATGGGTACGCCGGCCCGGGTCAGCCGCCCGCTCAGTGATGCGGAGCTGGCCTGGAAGCAGGCGGGGACCCGCGAATACCAACAGCTGGCCAGGCGTTGCCTGGAGCAGATGCGGCCTTGCGAGCCGCTGCGGGAGGCAGAGCCCGGACGCCCGCGAATCGGCAACAGTGCGCTGCGCCCCAAGGCTCGCCCATGAACCTGCCCGGGCGCTATAGCTGCCTGAAACCCGCTATATTCCTTCCTTTTTTACCGGTACATCCATGTCGTCCCTAGCGCCACTGAACCACCTGATCAAACGTTTCCAGGAGCAGACTCCGATCCGCGCCAGTTCGCTGATCATCACCCTGTACGGCGATGCCATCGAGCCCCACGGCGGCACGGTGTGGCTGGGCAGCCTGATTCAGTTGCTGGAGCCCATGGGGATCAACGAGCGCTTGATCCGCACCTCGATCTTCCGCCTGAGCAAAGAGGGCTGGCTGAGCGCTGAAAAGGTCGGCCGGCGCAGTTACTACAGCCTGACCCTGACCGGGCGCCGGCGCTTCGACAAGGCCTTCAAGCGCGTGTACAGCGCCGGAGTGCCGGCCTGGGACGGCGCCTGGTGCCTGGTGATGCTCTCGCAACTGTCTGTCGAGTTGCGCAAGCAGGTGCGCGAAGAGCTGGAATGGCAGGGGTTCGGCGCCATGTCGCCGGTACTGCTGGCCTGCCCGCGCAGTGATCGGGCCGATATCAACGCCACCCTGGCGGAGCTTGGTGCCCAGGAAGACACCATCGTCTTCGAGACCACGCCCCAGGATGTCCTGGGTTCCAGGGCTCTGCGCCTGCAAGTGCGGGAAAGCTGGAACATCGATGAACTGGCAGCCCACTACAGCGAGTTCATCCAGCTGTTCCGTCCGCTCTGGCAGGCCCTGCGCGAGCAGGAGCAGTTGCAGCCCCAGGATTGCTTCCTGGCCCGGCTGCTGCTGATTCATGAGTACCGCAAGCTGCTGCTGCGCGATCCGCAACTGCCCGACGAACTGCTGCCCGGGGATTGGGAAGGCCGCGCGGCGCGCCAGTTGTGTCGCAACATCTATCGCCTGATCCAGGCCCGGGCCGAAGAATGGCTGGCCACTGCCCTGGAAAACGCCGATGGCCCGTTGCCGGATGTCGGCGAAAGCTACTACCGGCGTTTTGGCGGGCTGGTCTAGCCCGCCCATCCACGGGGTGCCAGCTGTGATGCCCGAGGCCAGGGGATAGGCCCCGGGCGTTGTAGCCCGGGTTTATCACGGCCCGGATGTTAAATAGTCATTGACCTGCGAATTTGTCCTGATCTAGGGTCGCGAACGTATTCAATGCAACTAAGCAGAGAATGTTTCAGCGCTATTGCAGTTGAATGACGTGCACTGCAAGTTTGAAGATATTTGCAATATAGGGAGCATGGCCAGGTATAGGTATTCGGTCCTGCAGGGAAAGCAGACAGATAAAGGAATTATCGATGAAGTGGATTCGCAACCTGGCTAAAAAGTTCGGCCTGGCCATGATGTTGGTTATTTGGGGCAAGTTGGCTATTGCTTCGCAACTGGTTCCGGCATTTGGGCTGGCCAATGATCAATATGCCAAGTCTCCGGGGCCCTATGCAGTCAGCACCAATGCTGTTCTAAGTGATTGCCGTGGGTTGTTGGGGGTATTGGCGCGGATCATGCTGTTGGATAACAGCCTGCAATGCAATCAGTCCTTTCCTTACGGATTCTCCAATCCGATCTCCACCAGTGTCTATTACCCGTCCAATATCAAGCAATTGGACAAGTTGCCAGTGGTCAACTTCGTCGGCGGCATTCTTTCCAACCAGGGGCAGTACACAGATCTGCTGCGGCTGTGGGCGAGCTACGGCTTCATCGTGATCATCTCCTCGGACTTCATCAACACCGCCCCCACCATGCATGTGCTCGGCGCCCTGGAACTGAGCAAGCTCAATCAGGACCCGACCTCGCCACTGTTCGGCAAGGTCGACCTGTCGCGCACCATTGTGGCGGGGCATTCGGCGGGAGGAGGCGCATCGATTCTATCGGCAAGCCTCTTGCCAGAGACCTTGAAGGGCATCGACCCGCAGTTGCGCTATATCGGCTCGCTGCCGATCGAACCCGGGCCGATCGGCCTTGGCTCCACGGTAAAGACACCGACCCTGGTGCTCACCGGCGCAGCGGACGTAGTGGTCCCGGCCTGGGCCTGGCCAAGGCTGTGGCAGGGCGGGCTGATCAAGGCCGTGCCGGGCTGGAGCGCAACCGCCCATAACGCCACCCATTTCAGCCCGGTCAGAAGTGTCAGGGAAGATGAGTTTGCCGGTATTACCACGGCCTGGATCTTATATATCGGCAAGAATGACCCGGCCGCCAAAGAATACTTCGTCGGTGAAGATTACAAACTGGCCCGAGATCCGCAGTTCATTCGCCTGCTATTCAACCCGCTGCGGGTCCAGCGCAATGAAGTAGCCGATAGCCTTCAATAGCACTGTGCTTTCTCCGGTAAAACGGATACAGCCCAGGGAGTGTGCGAAGCCTGTTTTCTGGCCCATTCAATAGTACATTTCGCCAGCGCAAAGTTAAGGCGCCGGCGAAATGTACCGGGCGTTTCTTGAACTCGGGTGTTTTATTCATGAAATATTCTTCCTGCGTTACCTGGCTATGAGTTATTGCCGAACTGGCAAGGTAGGGCAATGGCGGGTAGTTGTACGTTTCATGAACCAACTGCAATGGCAATGTCACTGCATTGTTATTTGCGACCAATACCTTGGGGGCAGCGTTATATATCGCGCTGCAACCATAAGGACTCAATAACCCATGCCCAGTCTTACACGCAGGAAGCTCTTGCAAGCGGCCGCCATCGGTACTTTCTTTTCCTCATTGCCGGCATCCATCCGCCAGGCCCTGGCGATACCGGCGAACAATCGGACCGGGACCATCAAGGACGTCGAGCACGTGGTGATCCTGATGCAGGAAAACCGTTCGTTCGACCACTACTTCGGCACCTTTCCCGGGGTACGCGGTTTCAGTGACCGCTTCACCATCCCCCAGACCGGTCAACGGGAAGTGTGGGAGCAACAGGGCAAGGGCCGGCTGGTGATGCCTTATCACCTGGACAGCAGCAGGGGCAACGCCCAGCGCGTCAGCGGCACCCCGCATTCCTGGGCGGACGCCCACTCGGCCTGGGGCGAGGGGCGTATCAGCGCCTGGCCGACCTACAAGACCAATACCTCCATGGGCTACTACCGCGAGCAGGAACTGCCTTTCCAGTTCGCCCTGGCCAACACCTTCACCCTGTGTGACGCCTACCACTGTTCGGTGCACGCCGGCACCAACCCCAACCGGCTGTTCCTCTGGACTGGCAGCAATGGCGCGAACGCAGCCAAGGTGGCGGCGGTGGTCAACGAATGGGACGGCCCGGGGCCGGTGAATGTCGGCTACAGCTGGAAGACCTACCCCGAGCGCCTGGAAGAGCAGGGCGTGAGCTGGAAGGTGTACCAGCATCTGCCGGACAACTTCGGCGACAACCCGCTGGCGGGGTTCCGGCAGTACCGGGCCGCCAGCGTGCAGGTCGGCAACCCGGCCCAGCCGCCGAAGGATTTCAATGCCTTCGTGCCCTACAGCGACGGGCTCAACGCCGTGGCGCCGCTGTACAAGGGCAATGGCAACACCCTGCCGGCCAGCAGCGGCAGCAACCTAGAGACCATCATTGGCGGGTTTCGCAACGACGTGCAGGCCGGCAAGCTGCCCCAGGTCAGCTGGATTGTCGCGCCGGCAGCCTATTCCGAGCATCCCGGGCCTTCGAGCCCGGTGCAGGGCGGCTGGTTCACCCAGGAAATTCTCCTGGCCTTGACCAGCAACCCCGAGGTCTGGAGCAAGACGGTACTGCTGGTGACCTACGATGAAAACGACGGCTTCTTCGACCATATGCCGTCGCCCTCGGCGCCTTCGCGGCGCAAGGACGGCAGCTTTGCCGGCAAGTCCACCCTGGGTTTCGACAGCGAACTGTTCACCCACCCGGCCCCGGCGGGCTCGACCCAGCAACCCTTGCCCGATGGCGGCGTATACGGGCCGGGGCCGCGAGTGCCGATGCTGGTGCTGTCGCCCTGGAGCCGTGGTGGCTGGGTCAACTCGCAAGTGTTCGACCATACCTCGGTGCTGCAATTTCTCGAGAAACGCTTTGGCGTGCGAGAGCCGAACATCAGCGCCTGGCGGCGGGCAGTCTGCGGCGACCTGACCTCGGCGTTCAACTTTGCCGACCCCAACCATGAAACCCTTCCCGCGCTGCAGACCACTACCCGCCAGGCCGCCGACAGCCTGCGCCAGCGCCAGGAGAAACTGCTGCCGGTACCGCTGCCCTCGGCCGGCCAGCAACTGGCGCCGCAGCAGCAGCGCCTGGCCCGGCCTTCCCGGGCCTTGCCCTATCGGCTGCATGTGGACAGCCAGGCCGATCCCAAGGCTCGCACCTTGTCGCTGAGCCTGCAGAACACTGGGGAGCAAGGGGCGGTATTGCATGTCTACGATGGCCTGCACCTGAGCGAGATTCCCCGCCGCTATACCGTGGAAGCCGGCAAGGCCCTGCAGGACAGCTGGCCGGTGGTGGAGCGCTATCAGCTCTGGGTCCTGGGCCCCAACGGGTTTCACCGCAGTTTCCACGGCGACCTGAAAACCCTGCAGCCCGAACTGCTGGTGACCACCAGCAACAGCCAGTTGCAACTGACCCTGAGCAATCCGGGGGAACACGGGGTGGTCATCAGTATCGATCGCTGCCCCTACACCCAGCAGGGCCCATGGACCTTGGCGGTACCGGCCCGGGGCGAGGTGCGCCAGGTGTTTGCCTGCGAGGGCAGTGGCGGCTGGTACGACCTGACGCTGCGCAGCGACGGCGGCTGGCTGCGCCGGATCGCCGGGCGCCTGGAAACCGGAGCACACAGCATCAGCGACCCCTTGATGGGCCGGGCATGAAGACCTTGGCAAAAACGGGGGCGCTTTCGAAGTGAAACCGGAAGCCGGGCTGGATAACGACAAGAGCAACTAATACCCGGAAGGTAGAAGTTGTAGAGGAGGGCAGGATAGATAGGGTGCTTAGTTGTTTGCTTTAAATAACGGATCACCCCTTCGGGTGATCCGTTAACAGCATCGCTTACTTGGGCATGGCCCAGGACTGCAAGGTATAACCGTCCTGGCTCAGTTCGGCGCGGGCCTGTTTGAGCAGGTCTTCCAGCTGGGCTGGATCGGAGTAGGCACTGCTGGGAATCTGGGTGTGGCCAATACGGGTGCTGGTGCGGTCGATGACGGTCAGGCTGAGTTCGCCATTACCGTCCTGTGGAGCCCAGGCCACGCATTGAAAAGGCTGGAATGCGCGGTCGGCGATCAAAAGTGCTTCGTTGATACGGAGCGGGGCGTTCATGGGGTCTTCTCTCTGTGTGCCCAATCAAATGATGTGCCGTCGGTTGGGCTTACCGTTCGGCTGGTCATTTGTACTGATGCACCGAGGTAGCACTCGGGTCACACTGAAAAACAAGTTTTTACAACTTTCGTGCACAGGCCTTGTGGCCGGGCCCTTAGTTGCGGGGGCTGGATAAAACAACTGCGACAATCAGTCGCTCGTGAACAGCTTGGAGTCCCACGTTAGTTCCTTTGGTAATCAGCGCTATAAGCAATTGATACATTCCACCGTCAAGTTCTTGCTAATGTTACAGCCAGGTTTTCCAAATCACTGTTTCTAATAACTTTTCCATACCCTGGCGCCAAGGAACAGTCATGCTCGAAGCCCCTGTGCAGCGCCGTTTGCTGGTGGTCGATCCCTGTGACGATTGCCATCGCCTGTTACCCGGTTTGCGCACCATTGGCTGGGATGTCGACAGCTGTGACCTGGAGTCCGCTCGCGAACGCTCCTGCGATGTCGGCCTGCTGCGCCTGCAGCCTTTTCACCTGGAGCGCCCGGAGGCGGTCAAGGACCTGATCAGCCGCAGCGGCACCGAGTGGATCGCAGTATTGAGCCAGGAAGTGCTGCGCCTGCAGAAGGTCGGGGATTTCGTCTGCGAGTGGTTTTTCGACTTCCACACCCTGCCGTTCGACGTGTCGCGGGTCCAGGTGACCCTCGGCCGGGCGTTCGGCATGGCGCGCCTGCGGGGCCAGGGCTCGATCCATGTGGACCAGCCCGAGCATGAGTTGCTGGGCAATAGCCGGCCGATCCGCGACTTGCGCAAGCTGCTGGGCAAGCTGGCGCCCACCGAGTCGCCCGTGCTGATCCGAGGCGAAAGCGGCACCGGCAAGGAGCTGGTGGCACGTACCCTGCATCGTCAGTCCCAGCGCCACGACAAACCCTTTGTCGCCATCAATTGCGGGGCGATTCCCGAACACCTGATCCAGTCCGAACTGTTCGGGCACGAGAAGGGCGCCTTTACCGGCGCCCATCAACGCAAGGTCGGGCGCATCGAGGCGGCCCATGGCGGCACCTTGTTTCTTGACGAGATCGGCGACCTGCCGCTGGAGCTGCAGGCCAATCTGCTGCGCTTCCTGCAGGAAAAGCACATCGAACGGGTAGGGGGCAGCCAGCCGATTCCGGTGGATGTGCGGGTTCTGGCGGCCACCCACGTCGACCTGGAAGCGGCCATTACCAGCGGGCGCTTCCGTGAGGACCTCTACTACCGCCTGAATGTGCTGCAAGTGATCACCGCGCCGTTGCGCGAGCGCCATGGAGACCTGGGCATGCTGGCCAGCCATTTTGCCCACTTCTATAGCCAGGAAACCGGGCGCCGGCCCCGCAGTTTCAGCGAGGATGCCCTGGTGGCCATGGGCAAGCATGATTGGCCGGGCAATGTCCGCGAACTGGCCAACCGGGTGCGGCGCGGCCTGGTGCTGGCCGAGGGGCGGCAGATCCAGGCCAGCGACCTGGGCCTGCTCAGCCTGCAGGCCCAGGACCTGCCCATGGGCACCCTCGAAGACTACAAGCACCGCGCCGAGCGCCAGGCCCTGTGCGACGTGTTGAACCGGCACAGCGACAACCTCAGCGTGGCGGCGCGGGTCCTGGGGATCTCGCGCCCGACCTTCTACCGTTTGCTGCACAAGCACCAGATCCGCTAGGGCGGGGAGAAACGCCAAGGCCCGCTGCGATTGGGGAATCGCAGCGGGCCTTGGCGTTTTTGCCGGTGGGTCAGAAGTAGTAGGGGAATTTCAGGCTGAAGGTGAAGGCCGGAGCATCCTCGGTCATGCCGATGGACAGGTTGGGTACGATGGTCAGGTTGTCGGAGGCGGCAATCGTCATGCCGACGTTGAAGTAGCCGGCGTTGGCATCGCTGGAGACCACCGACTGCCAGTCGCCACCGTCCTGCTTGAGCTTGCTTTTACGCTGCACCAGGTCGGAAACCGAGAAGGACATACTCATCTTCTCGTTGAGCGCAAAGGCGACACCGGCGCCGATCTGGAAGCTGTCGCCCAGGCGCACCTTGCCGGGGGTCTTGCTGCCCACTGTCGAGCTGATGTCATCGAAGGACTCTTCCAGGTTGTGGGTATAGGCCAGAGTCCCGAACAGCACGGCCGGATCGAAGGTCTTGACCAGGGAGATCCCGGGGGTGACCGACCAGACGCCGTTACCGGTGGGCAGGCTTTCAGGCACGTAGAGGTTGTTGTTGGCAGAGGACTGCACCAGCTTGATGCCGAATGGGTCCTTGCCGGTAGGGGCTTTGACGCGCAAGGTTGCCACCGCGTCGGGCCAGAACTCGGACTCGTCGAGGAACTTGTAGGCCACCCCGAAATTCACGTCACCCAGGGTCGGGTCGCGGGTGACCGACTCTTCGGTGGTCTGGGTGCCTGAGCCGCCGCCACCGCCGGATTGGAAGGTGGATTCGCGATAGACCACGGGTGCGTTGATATCGAATTGCCAGCGGTTGTTGAGGTTGTAGCGCGCGGTCAGGTCGAGGGTCCAGGTATCGGACTTGATCCGGTCCAGGTTGATGTTGCCGAGAAAGATCGAATCCAGCGCCAGGAAGCCGTTGACTGTCAGTTGGCGGGCATCGTAGCGGGCATAGGTCAAGCCGGTCTCGACGCTGAACTTGCCGCCGCCAAAGAAACCACTGGCCTCGTCGTAGAGGTTGCTGACGCTTTGTGCCGGTTCCGAATCATCCTTGAGGGACTGGCCATAGGAAGCGCCTCCTGCAGCGCCTCCGGAAGCGGCACCGGCCCCAGTACCGGCGACCTGTTGATTGCCCTTCAGGTCAGCAGGTGATTTGGCCAGGCGCTTGGGGGGCGGAGCCGCCGGTTGATCCTCCACTTGGCGAACCCGTTGTTCCAGCACCGCGAGGGCCTTCTGCTGTACTTCGTAACGTTGCTTGAGTTCCAGAAGCTCTCGTTTCAGGGTCTCTACATCGGCGTCCGGCGCCGCTTGTACCAGCGCCGCCGGGAATAGAGTGCTTAAACAGACTATTGCGCGCAGTGAAACCGATCGATACATGAAATAAACCGTCCCTTGTGAACCCCAATGGTCGAGAATCAGCGTAGTTCAAGATCAGAATTTGCGTAGAGCGTTGAGCGTACTCAAATTACAGTCCAAAGCACCGGTGCTGGGACCGTTGTTCCTGAGCACCACATTGAGCTGTGTCATGTTGTTCACCAGGTTGCTGTTACCCATCAACTGGGTGTTCTGCAGCAAATTGCCCTGGGCCACTTGCTGCAAGGCACTGCCCTGGTTGCCACTGGCCTGAATGGCCATCTGGATGCCACCGTTGAGGGCCGACACCGCCACACTGCCGGCGGCGTTGCTGCCGGTGATGGTCTGGCCGCTGATCAATGCCTGCCCCACGCCGGCCGCCAGTGCCGGCGCCTGATTGGCTTCTGTGACATTGATATTGATGTTGTTGTAGGCCGAGTTGCCGTCGCCGGCGGCCCTTACGCTCTGGGTTACGCCCTGGCCGCTGGCCAGCCCTGCGCCGCCGATCACGTTGCCGGTCCCGGGCGGGGGCGTAGTGCCGTTGCCGGTCTGGGTGATGGTGGAGACGTAGAATTCCGGTTTGATGGTGGCTTGCTGGATCTGCAGCGAGGTGGTCGCACCGATCAGGTCACCGCTGGCGTTGCGCCAGGTACTGCTCATGACAATGCCGAAGCTGATAATCCGCCCCGGCATCACGTAACGGCCCCGTAACTGCGATAACTCCTGATCCTGGATGAGTTCGGGCTTGAAACCAGCATGGGCTGGAAGAGCTGCTGCCAGGCAGGCGGCTGCCAGCCAGTATGAAGTCTTCATCTGCTTGCTGCTCCCGGAGCGTCCTGCCCCTTTATAGTGTTTGCGCTTCTAGAAGAAGTCGCTCTGGATGAAACCGAAGTCCATCAAGTCCGCGTCCCTGACCGGGTAGAAGTTATCGAGCTTGTTCTTCGCGGTCAGTGGGGCTGGCGGGTCGAGCAAGGCGTTGGCCTTGTCGTAGCCAGGGCCGATGATGGCGAACACGATACCGTTCCAGCCTTTGACGAAGTCATCATGGGTGTAGCGCTTGTGGCCCAGCACCGGATCACCGATATAGACCCAGCCTTTCTGCGCCCGCTGCATCACCACGAAGTGCTTGTAGCCGCGAATCTCCATCAGTACCACCACCGGGATGGTCACCGCCTCGAGCTTGTCTGGCGGAATCCGGTAGCCCCGGGCGCGCATGCCGATGCTTTCCACGTAGCGCTTCATGTCGAGCATGGAGAACCCCTGGGTACGCACCAGGTTCTGGTCCGAGTTCACCAGCATGCCCTTGATGACGTGCTCTTCATCGACATCGAGCCAGTAGGCCTGGCGCAGAATGGTCGCCAGCGCGGCAGCGCCGCAGCTGAAGTCGGTTTTCTGCTCGACGATGTCGCTGAACTTGCGCTCGCGCACGCTCTGCACCTGTTTGAAGATCAGGTTGCCACCGGGCAGGCCGGCCACCGCCATCTGTGCGGCCTGGACGGGGGCGCAGAGGCACAGCAGGAGAGAGAGGATCGCAGTACGCATGATCGTTACGCCTTGGTCGGACTGTGGAAAAGCCCCGTTTCCGGGGCTTTCGTTACGATCGCGATTACATGCAGGCTTTGCAGCCAGCGGCGATGGACAGCGAGTTGCTTTGTTGGTTGCCCACACCGGCCGAGACGTTGGCGCCGCCGTTGCCGGAGAAGCCGTTCATCGAGTTGGTCATGCTGGCGTTGTTGACCACTGGGTTTTTCCAGCCGTCTTTGGTCAGCACTTGCTGGGTCCAGTAGCCAGCCAGTTCGATAGTGCCTTGTTCTTTGAAGGTGAGTTTCTGATCGTCGTTGCCGTGGCCTTTGTTGTCGCCATAGCCATGGCCGCTGCCATGATCGTCGCCACCTTCGATTTTGCCGCTGCCGGTGCCTTTGTAGGTGCCAGAGGCTACGAAGCCGCCAGTGAGGGTGTCTTTTTTGTAGGCCTGGACACCTTTGTTGTCTACGACCAGGTTGGTCGATTGCTGGTTGGCCGAAGCAGCGGCAGTGGCTACGCGGCCACCGGAAACGGCAATGGCCAGGTTGTTTTTCTGTTGGTTGAAGTCGCCGGCGGTCACGTTGATGCCGATGTTGCCGGAACCGTTGTTGCCGGAGTTGTTGAGCACGGCGTTGTTCTGAGTCGAGGAGTTTTTCACGTAGTTGTTGTTGTTGACCTGGGTGGCGCTGGAAGCGGCCACGGCACTGCCGAAGATGAAGCTTTCGTCAGCGGTTGCCAGGGCAGCGGCATTGTCTTGTTGGTTGCCGTCGCCGGCGGCGACGTTGGCACCCATGTTGCCGTTGGAGTTGTTCAGGGAGTTGTCGGCCTTGGCGTTGTTGTTGGTGCCCTGGTTTTTCACTACGTTGGTGTTGCTGTTCTGCACGTCGATGACTGCGGCACCGGCTCCAGCGGTGATTTGCAGCAGAGTGCTGAGGTCCGGACCTTGATCGTGATCGCCATGGCCGTTGCCATGACCGCCGTTGTTACCATGATCGTTACCACCTGCCTGAGCAGCCATTGCCATGACGGCGGCCAGTGCGAAAACCAGTGGTTTGAGAGCCATTGTAGGTTTCATGGTGTTTCTCCGGTGCTTATTAGTTGGTTAAGTGTTGGTACTTTCTAATTGCACTACGAGGGGTCAATCTGCGACCCGGATGCTCAGGGTGTTAGCCATTCGGTTCCCCACCCCGGCACTCTGGTTCACCTGAATCACTCCACGGCTGCCGGTGAAGGCCTGGTCGCTGGTAACGACCTGGCGGCTGCCTTGTTGAGTGCCAGTTGCTCCTGAGTCTGGTAACAGCGCCACGTTCTGTTGCGACAGGGCGCTGTCGTCAATGCTTTGCGGATTGGCACTGATGCTGATCCGCAGGGCATTGGCCATCTGGTTGTTGGCCCCGGCCGACTGGTTCACGCCCAGTGCGCCGTTGCCGTTGCTGAAAGAGTTGCCGCCGATGGTGCTGCTGGCGTTGACCGCGCGGCTGGCGGCGGTGGTGATCTTCTGGGTCACGCTGGTGGTTGCCGTGGCGTTGGTGCCGATGGCAATGGCCCGTACGTTGGTCTGTTGCTGCTGGTCGCCGGCGGCCTGGTTGACGTTGAAGTTGCCGGTATAGCCTGCGCCGGAGTTCTGGATGTTCGAGGTAGCGGTGACTGGGCTGGCCGAGTCGGCCATGGCCCCGGTGCAGGTCAGCAAGGCGAGGAACAGCAGGGAGCGACTCATGTTATTGCCCTCCAATGTTGCTCAAGGGAGCCATGCCGGAGCTGATGCTGCGGTTGATCGAGTTGGAGATGCTGGCGCCCGCACCGCCGCCATGGCCGGCGGACATGCCGGGCAGGCCGTTGTTGTTGGTCAGCACATTCATGCCGGGTACACCGGCGCTGCCGGACAGCACCGTGCCGCGGACCAGCGCTCCGGTCTTGATTCCGGCAAAGTCGCCATCGCTCATTTCATTACTGGTCATCTGATTGACCAGGACCGACGGGTTGGTGTTGACCTCGATGGGGTTGGGGTCTTTTTGCAAAGGTGCGCGGCCGATGGGCTGCGCCTGGACGGTGCGCTGGATAATGATTTCGCCATTCCCCGCAGCCATCACCGGAAGGCTGTACACCGCGCTGACGGCGCAGCCGATCAGCAGTAGGCGGGTGAAACTTTTATTCAGCGTCCCCACGGCGGTATTCCTTCTTCTCAGTGCTGGCCCTAGCCGGCGTTGCGAGGAAGAGAGCAGAAGCCGTGCCGCTTTTTGTTTCTTTTTAAGATTCAACGGCTTGCGAACGCTGCGGGGCGTCGGCTTTCGGGACTGTTTCAGGGATGAGACACCTACCCCCGACGGCCATTGGCCATAACCGGGGCAACGCTCTGGAACAGGGGTTGCTGCGGGGGTGTATCAGGGGCTTAACAGTTTGCCCGGCCGTGGGCGCCACCGCGGAAAATGGCGGCCTGATGGCCAGGCAGGTGTTTCAGGGATGGACACTTGTGGTCCTGCGGCACTGCACCTATCACGCTTGCAGCAGTTGCCGGACCTGCTCGAAGGCCTGTTGCCGGCGGGCTTGCCAGTCGCCGCCAATGATGCGGTACGGCTGGCGGTGTTGCTCCAGCCAATGGCGGGTAGCCTCGAAGAACGCCAGGCGTTCTGCCAGTTGTGGCTGGCAGCGCTGGCCGTCGTCGCTCCAGGCCACATCTTCCGGCGACAGCAGCAGGTGCAGGTCGTAGTGGCGGGCCAGCAGTTGGGGTTCCAGCCACGGCGGGCAGTCGCCGAACAGGGTCTGGCTCCAGAGTTGGTTGCTTAACAGGTGGGTATCGAGAATCAGCAGTCCAGGTTGCTGGGCGCGGGTCTGATCTTCCCAGGCGAGCTGGCCCCGGGCGATCTCGGGAATGTCCGCCAGGCAGGTGTCGCGGCCCTGCTGCTCGATGAAGTGGCGCACGTATTCGCCCACCTGGATGCCACCGAAGTGGGCTTGCAGCTCGCTCGCCAGCCAGCTCTTGCCGCTGGATTCGGGGCCGGTCAGTACCAGGACCTTCACGACTGCAGGGCCGGGTCGGCGCGCCAGGCTCGCCAGCCCTGGACGGCCAGCAGGGTGAACAGGGCATACAGCGCCGCCGTCAGGTAGAGCTCCTTGTAGACGAACAGCCCGACGAAAATCACGTCCACGGCAATCCACAGCGGCCAGCATTGCACGCGCTTCTGCGCCATCCACCACTGCGCCACCAGGCTGAAGGCGGTCAAGGCGGCGTCCAGCCAGGGCTGCGCGGCGTCGGTCCAGTGGGCCATGGCAGCCCCCAGCAGCAGGCTGCCCATTGCGCCCAGGGCCAGCCCCTGTAGCAGGCCGCTGGACTGCAACTGGCTGACCGGCCGCCCCTGGTGCTGTTCGCCGCCCCGGGTCCACTGCCACCAGCCATAGAGCTGCAGCACCGCGTAGACCACCTGCAGGAGCATGTCGGAATAGAGCTTGACCTCGTAGAAGATCCAGCTGTACAGCAGCACCATGACCAGGCCGATGGGCCAGCACCAGGGGTTCTGTTTGACCGTCAGCCAGACGGCGATCACGCCGAGGGCGGCGGCAAACAGTTCAAGCCCGGACATGGCGGTTCCTTGGGGAAATGGAGGAGGGGGGCGATTGTACCCAGAGTCGGCCCCGGGCGTCAGTCCGGGGCCTTGGGTTCAGTGAGGGGTCAGACGCGGAACTGGCGCAACAGGCCGTTGAGTTGCTCCGACAGCTCCTTGAGGTGGCGGCTGGCGGCGCTGGAGTGCTGGGCCGCCAGGGCCGTGCCCTGGGACAGGCCGGCTGCCTGGCCGACGTTGTGGTTGATGTCTTCCACCACATGGGCCTGTTCCAGGGTGGCGCTGGCAATCGTCGCGTTCAGGCCGTTGAGGTTGCGCAGTGCCTGGCCGATGGCGTTGAGGCTGGCGCCGGCCAGCCCGGCCTGCTCGATGGTCAGTTGCGAGGCTCGGCTGCTATCGCCGATGACCTTGACCGCCGCTTCGGAGTGGTTTTGCAGGCGCTCGATCATGCCCTGGATTTCCGCAGTGGACTGCTGGGTACGCTGGGCCAGCAGGCGCACTTCGTCGGCCACCACGGCAAAGCCGCGCCCTTGCTCCCCAGCCCGGGCCGCCTCGATGGCAGCGTTCAGGGCCAGCAGGTTGGTCTGTTCGGCAATCGAGCGGATCACCTCCAGCACCGTGCCGATCTGGGTGCTTTCCGCCGCCAGGGTGCGGATCACTTCCACCGCCTGGTCGATGGTCACCGAAAGCTGGTCGATCTGCTGCAAGCTGCCGTCGATGTTGACCTGGCCCTGCTGGGCCTGGGCCTCGGCCTCGCGCACCTCGGTGGCGGCATGCTCGGCGTTGCGCGCCACATCCTGGACTGCGCTGGTGACCTGGCTGATGGCGGCCGCCACCTGTTCCATCTGCTGGGATTGCTGCTGGCTGCGCTCCTGGGCGTCGTTGGCGTTGCTACCCAGTTCGCTGGAGGACTGTTCCAGGGCTGCGGCGCTGGATTGCAGCTGCATCACCACACCGCGCAACTTGGCGGTAAAGCCGTTGAAGTGCCGGGCCAGTTCGGTGACCTCGTCCTGGCCGTGGGTGTCGAGGCTGCGGGTCAGGTCGCTTTCGCCGCTGGCGATGTTGGCCATGGCGTGCACCGTTTCGCGCAGCGGGCTGACAATGCTGCGCACGATCAGCACCACCAGGGCGGCCATCAGCAGGGCAATCACCAGGCCGATGGAGGAGGCGCGCAGTACCTGGGCGTAGAACTCGTCCTGCAGGTCGTCGATATAGACTCCGGAGCCGATGATCCAGCCCCAGGGCTGGAACAGCTGGATGTAGGAGGTCTTCTGGACCGGTTGTTCGGCGCCGGGCTTGGGCCAGCGGTAGTCCACCATGCCGCCGCCCTTGGCCTTGGCCAGGGTCACCATCTCGTTGAACACCTCGAAACCGTCCGGGTCCTTGACCGCGGCCAGGTTCTGCCCGTCGAGCTTGGGGTTGGCCGGGTGCATGATCATCACCGGCGTCAGGTCGTTGATCCAGAAGTAGTCATTCTGGTTGTAGCGCAGCCCGCGAATCACCTGCAGCGCCTGCTTCTGCGCCTGGTCGCGGGTCAGGCTGCCGGCGGCTTCCAGGCCCTGGTAGTAATTCAGTACGCCGGCGGCGGTCTGCACCACGTGCTGGGTCTTCTGCGCCTTGGCCAGGTACAGGTCCCCATGAATCTGCTTGAGCATCATCACGCCCAGGGTCACCAGGGTCAGCACCGCCACGATCAGGATCAGCCACAGGCGCTGACTGATGGACATCTTGCGTAAGCTATTCATCATCCGGTCACTCCAGATTCTTGTTCTTGTCATAAAAGGCCCGGAGCATCCAAGCACGCTGGCCTTCCAACGCCAACCCTACGGAAGTCCAATAACATCGCGGCGTGTTTTGCGCCTGTCTGCTAGGATTTCGGCGCCTTTGCCGAAAACCTGAACCTTTCTGAACTTTTCACATAATTTTCATGGGCTTGTGTTGATCTTACGAGCGCCGATTTCTCGGCTACGCTCGACGCAGCAAATGCTTTGACCAATTAAAAAGAGGCATGCCACGAGCATCGCCTCATGGGGGAATTGATGGATCTTTGGACCGCCGCACAGGCATTGATACTCGGGATTGTCGAAGGCCTGACCGAGTTTTTACCCATCAGCAGCACCGGACACCAGATCATTGTGGCCGACTTGCTCGACTTTGGCGGCGAGCGGGCGATGGCCTTCAACATCATTATCCAGTTGGGGGCGATCCTTGCGGTTGTCTGGGAATTTCGCCGCAAGATCCTCGATGTGGTGATCGGCCTGCCGACCCAGCCCAAGGCCCAGCGCTTCACGATCAACCTGTTGATCGCCTTCCTGCCGGCGGTGGTGCTGGGGGTGATCTTCGCCGACCTGATCCATGCCTACCTGTTCAACCCCATTACCGTGGCCACGGCCCTGGTGGTCGGCGGCCTCATCATGCTGTGGGCCGAGCGCCGGCAGCACCAGGTGCATGCCGAGACAGTGGACGACATCACCTGGAAGGACGCGCTCAAGGTCGGCTGCGCCCAGTGCCTGGCGATGATCCCGGGCACCTCGCGCTCGGGCTCCACCATCATCGGCGGTCTGCTGTTCGGCCTGTCGCGCAAGACCGCCACCGAGTTTTCGTTCTTCCTGGCCATGCCCACCATGGTCGGCGCCGCGGTGTATTCAGGCTACAAGTACCGCCATCTGTTCCAGCCCGATGACTTCCCGGTGTTCGCCATCGGCTTCGTCACCGCCTTTGTCTTCGCCATGATCGCGGTCAAGGGCCTGCTGAAGTTCATCGCCAGCCACAGCTACGCGGCCTTCGCCTGGTATCGCATTGCCTTCGGCCTGTTGATCCTGGCGACCTGGCAGTTCGGCTGGGTCGACTGGACGGCGGCCAAGCCATGAGTACGGCCCGGCGCCCGGCGCCCTCGGCCAGTGCTGCGCGGCTCCAGCATCCCCGGGCCAAGCTGCTGGCGTTCGTCCTGCTGTGCGGGTTGCCGCTGTTCGGTTCGCTGTCGCTGTGGTGGAAGGGGATTTCGCTCATTCCCCTGATCGCCTATGGCGCGGTCAGCCTGCTGGCCTTCCTGGTCTACTGGCACGACAAGCGCCGGGCCCAGGCCGAGGGCCGGCGCACCCCGGAGAACGTCCTGCATGCCCTGGAACTGGCCGGTGGCTGGCCCGGGGCCTTGCTGGCCCAGCAGCTGTTGCGCCACAAGACCCGCAAGGTCTCCTACCAGTTGGTGTTCTGGCTGATCGTGGCCTTGCACCAGGTGTTCTGGATCGACCGGCTGTTCCTGGAAAGCAGCCTGCTGAGCCTGTTCTAGAGCAGCAAACCCACCTGAACCCGCTTGGGCAGCTTGCTCACCACCAACTGGTGAGAGCGCTGCAGCAGCGCCTCGAGCTCCGAGGCGCCCAGGGGGTAGGGGGTGTTCATGATGATCCAGTGCGCCCGGGCCAGGTAGGGCGCCGGCGCAATGCCCGGGCGGTCGACATGGCCGAGAAACAGCTCCTGATCGACCTTGAAGGCCAGCGAGTCGCCCCGCAGGTGCTGCACGGCGAACATCTTGTTGCCGGCAATCGAGAACACCCGCACACCGCCCCACTTGTAGTCTTCCCGCGCACCCGGCAGGCCCAGGCAGAATTGCGCCACTTGCTCTTCATTCAAGGTTCGAGCTTTCACAGCAGTCGTTCTCCGCAGCGTTCGAAGGATTCACTCAGGTGCTCGATCCAGGCGCGCACGGCCGGCATCACACCCCGGCGGTGAGGATACACGGCCTGCAGCCAGCCGCCGGGCAATGCCCATTGCGGCAGCATCTGCACCAACTGGCCGCTGGCCAGTTCCTCCTCGCAATACAGCATGGGCAGCACAGTGCAGCCCTGGCCGGCGAGGGCACAGGCACGGCGCACGATGAAGTCGTCGATGCCCAGGCGTGCCTCCAGGGCCAGGTCGCAGGCCTGGCCTTGCTGGTCGAGCAGGCGCAGGTGCACCAGGCGGTCGGCCTCCAGGGCGCCGAGAATCGGCACGCGCCGCAGGTCTTCCGGATGCTCCACCGGGTACTGCCGGAGGAAGTCTGGGGTCGCCACGATCGCCGTCTGGGCCCGGCGCAGGCGCCGGGTCACCAGCAGCGGGTCTTCGTCGCCCAGCTCACGCACCCGCAGGGCGACGTCCACACCCTCGTTGATCAGGTCGACACGGCGGTTGAGCAGGAGCATTTCCAGCTGCACCTGGGGGTACTTCTCCAGAAAGCTGCTGACCAGCGGTGTCAGCAGTTCGTGGGCCAGGCCCACCGGGCTCGACACCCGCAGGCGCCCCCGGGGTTCGCTGGCCATGCTGGCCACGGCTTCGTCGGCCATCTCCGCTTCCAGCAGCATGGCCTGGCAGTGGCGCAGGTAACGCTCGCCCACGGCAGTCAGGCTCAGTTGCCGGGTGGTGCGTTGCAGCAGCCGGGCGTTGAGGCGTTCTTCAAGCTCGGCGATACGCCGTGACAGCCGCGATTTGGGAATGCCCAGCAGGCGTCCGGCGGCGGCGAAGCCACCGGCTTCCACCACCTTGGCGAAGTAATAGAGGTCGTTGAGGTCTTGCATGATGATTTTTCGCTCGATTGTCCTGCTGATGGGACGAACTATCGCATTTATGCCGGCTAATCAGCTATTGGTTTCATCTGTAGGATTGCCCACATCCGATCGCCCAGTGGCGGTCCTCACTTGGAGATCCCAGATGAAACTCTTGCATATCGATTCCAGCATTCTTGGTGACAACTCGGCCTCCCGTCAGCTCAGCCACAGCGTGGTCGAGGCCTGGAAAGCCGCTCATCCGGCCACCGTGGTGACCTACCGCGACCTGGCCAATGACGCCATCAGCCACTTCTCCGCCGCCACCCTGGTGGCTGCCGGAACCGCCGCGGAGCTGCGTGACGCCGCGCAGAAGCATGAGGCCCTGCTCAGCGCTCAGGCCCTGGCCGAATTCAAGGCTGCCGATACCGTGGTAGTCGCCGCGCCGATGTACAACTTCACCATTCCCACCCAACTCAAGGCCTGGATCGACCGCATCGCCGTGGCTGGCGAGACCTTTCGCTACACCGAAGCCGGCCCGCAAGGCCTGTGCGGCGGCAAGAAAGTGATTGTGGTGTCCACTTCCGGCGGCCTGCACGTGGGCCAGGCCACTGGGGTGGCTCACGAGGACTACCTGAAAGTGCTGTTCGGCTTCTTCGGCATCACCGATGTCGAATTCGTTCGCGCCCATGGCCTGGCCTACGGCGAGGAAGTACGCAGCAAAGCCATGAGCGACGCCCAGGCGCAGATCAGCCAGCAACTCTTCGCTGCCGCGTAAGGCTTGTGTAAAGAGCCTTTGCTGCACGGCAAGGGCCACTAAACTCTGTATTCTGCTCACCGCATGAAGTGGGCAGGGTGCGGAGTTTTTTTATTGTGGTGTTCAGGGTTTCTGGCCCGGGTTATGCAAGACACGGAGCAAGGCTCCCGGCTTGTGCATCCCTGGCTACGGCGTGGTACAGCTGCAAGGCCTTGGCGGCAAGGGATGGCAGGGGAGAACGGCTTTCTCGATCCGGCGGCAAAGGTGGGCGTGCGATGAAACGTCTTTGTGCAATGTTACTGATCTGCCTGCTCAGCAGCCTGCTTTCGGTGCAGGCCGCCCCTGGGCCGCATCCGCACTGGAGCGTGGGCTTTCACGAGATGAGTTTTCTCGACCCCCTGGACCGGCAACCGATGCGCGCCATCGCCTTCTACCCATCCACCGGTATCGAGCACGGCAGCCAGCTTGAGGGCTATCAGATCGCGGCTTCGCGGGATGCCAAGATCGCCATCGGCCGCTTCCCGATGCTGATGCTGTCCCACGGTAACACCGGCACCCCTCTGGCCCTGCATGACCTGGCCACCTCTCTGGCACGCAAGGGCTTTGTCGTGGTGGCGGTGATTCACCCCGGCGACAACTCCAAGGACCACAGCCGTCTGGGTACCCTGAGCAATCTGTACGGGCGGCCGATCCAGATTTCCGAAGCCATCACCGCAACCCTCGGCGACCCGATGCTGTCGCCCTTCGTCAATGCCGACCAGGTGGGGGTGATCGGCTATTCCGCCGGTGGCGAGACTGCGTTGATTCTCTCCGGCGCCACGCCGGACCTGGACCGCTTGCGGCGCTACTGCCAGGAGCGCCCCAATGACCGGGATGCCTGCAACACCCAGGGCGAACTGATCGTCGACCGCGACGACCTGCAACCGGTGGCCGACCCCCGGGTGCATGCCTTGATGCTGCTGGCCCCCCTGAGCCTCAAGTTCGGCCGCCAGACCCTGGCCGGGGTGCATGTGCCGGTGCTGCTCTACAGTGGTGATGGCGACCAGTTGGTGGCGCTGGACAAGAACGCCGCGGCCCTGGCGCGCAAACTGCCGGTGGCCCCGGACTTCAAGCTGCTGGCCGGCGCCGGGCATTTCGTGTTCATGGCGCCTTGTTCCGCACAGCAGATGGCCGCGATGCCGGCGCTGTGCACCGATGCCGACGGCGTCGACCGTGAAGACATCCACCGCAACCTGATTCTCGAAGCCGGCAACTTCTTCGCCCATACCCTGGGTCGGCCAAGCCGGGCCGGGATGCAGACCGCCGATCAATGACTCAGGCGCCGGCCCGGCGCTTGAGCATCAGGGTCAGGCCCAGGCCGGTCAGCGAGAGCAGGGCGGCGCAGAAGAAAATCCACGAATACCCCAGGTTCAACGCCACCGCGCCCATCAACGGCCCGGCGATGGCCAGTGCCAGGTCGAAAAACACCGCATAGGCGCTCAAGCCTGCGCCACGGCTGCTGTTGGGCACTTGCTTGATGGCCTCCACTCCCAGGGCCGGGTACACCAGCGACAGGCCGAAGCCGGTCAACCCGGCCCCCACCAGGGCCCAGCCGGTGGAGGGCGCCAGCCACAGCAGGGCCAGGCCCAGGGTTTCGACGCACATGCAGGCGATGGCCGAACGAAAGCCGCCGAAACGGCTGATGCAGGAGATGAACAGCAGCCGCGAAAAGATAAAGCACACGCCGAACACCGTCAGGCAATAGGCCGCGCCGGTCCAGCCGCGGCTGAGGTAGAACAAGGTGATGAAGGTGGTCAGGGTGCCGTAGCCGATGGAGGCCAGGCTCAGGCTGGCGCCAAAGGGCGCAATGCGCCCGAACACGGCCCAGAACGGCAGGCGCTCGCCGCGAATCACCGGCACCGAAGGCTTGTTGCGGATCAGCAGCAACGCCAGGATCGCCAGGCTCGACAAGGCGATGCCGAGGCTGACGAAACCGTATTGCTGGACCATCACCACCCCCAACGGTGCACCAATGGCGATAGCGCCGTAGGAGGCAATGCCATTCCAGGAGATAGACCGCGCGGTGTGCTCCGCGCCGACCTGGCCCATGCACCAACTGATGGTGCCGACCCCGATCAGGCCCTGGGCCACCCCCAGCAGCAGGCGCCCGCCCAGCAGCACGGCGAGGCTCAGCAGTGGCCACTGGACGAGCAGCACCGAAACCAGGGTCAGCACCCCGCTGAGCAGAATCCCCAGCAAGCCGTAGATGATCGAACGCTTGGTGCCCACGGTGTCCGACATGCGCCCGGCCATGGGCCGGCTGAGCAGGGTGGCCAGGTATTGCGCGCCAATGGTCAGCCCGGCGACCACCGCGCTGAAGCCCAGCTGTTCGTGGACATAACCTGGCAACACCGCGATCGGCAGGCCGATGCAAAGGAAGGCGATAAAGGTATAGAAGACGATGGAGACGATCTGCAGGGTGATCGCCATGGAGCTTTGAGCGGGCGTTTGTGGCTCGGGCATGAAGGCTCGTTCGCGGGCGGCGGTTAGAGGCCTGCATCATCGCGTGCCGTGAACATAAAAGAAAGCAGGCTAACTATCTATTCCCCGCACCCGGTAGGCGCTGGCAGGAGCGGTACAAGTCTTGCGGGTCTCTTCGCCGGCAAGCCGGCTCCTACAGAGGCCTGTGGGTTCGTGCAGGAACTGGCTTGCCAGCGAAGGCGCCCGCCGGGTGATGCAAGGCTGGCGGGCCTTTTCGTCGGCAAGCCGGCACCTGCGAGCGAAGGGGGCATACAAAAAAGCCCCGTCACACTGGACGGGGCTTTTTTGTTGTCGCTTACCGCTTGCCGCTGTCTTTAGAACATCACGCCCTGGCTGCGCAGGTAGTCGTCGTAGGTGCCGCTGAAGTCGGTCACGCCGCTTGGGCTCAACTCGATGATGCGGGTGGCCAGGGACGATACGAACTCACGGTCGTGGCTGACGAAGATCAGGGTGCCCGGGTAGTTTTCCAGGGCCAGGTTCAGCGCCTCGATGGATTCCATGTCCAGGTGGTTGGTCGGTTCGTCCATCACCAGCACGTTGGGCTTTTGCAGGATCAGCTTGCCGAACAGCATGCGGCCTTGCTCACCACCGGAAATCACCTTCACCGACTTGAGGATCTCGTCGTTGGAGAACAGCATCCGGCCCAGGGTGCCGCGGATCATCTGTTCGCCCTGGGTCCACTGGCCCATCCAGTCGAACAGGCTGACGTCGTCTTCGAAGTCATGGGCGTGGTCCTGGGCGTAGTAGCCCAGCTCCGCGCTTTCGGTCCACTTCACTGTGCCGGCGTCCGGGGTCAGCTCGCCCACCAGGGTGCGCAGCAGAGTGGTCTTGCCGATGCCGTTGGGGCCGATGATCGCTACGCGCTCGCCGGCCTCGACGGTGAAGCTGAAGTTCTGGAACAGGGTCTTGCCGTCGAAACCCTTGGACATGCGCTCCAGGGTCACCGCCTGGCGGTGCAGTTTCTTGGTCTGTTCGAAGCGGATGAACGGGCTGACGCGGCTCGACGGCTTGACTTCGGCCAGCTGGATCTTGTCGATCTGCTTGGCCCGGGACGTGGCCTGCTTGGCTTTCGAGGCGTTGGCCGAGAAGCGGCTGACGAAGGTCTGCAGCTCGGCGATCTGGGCTTTCTTCTTGGCGTTGTCCGACAGCAACTGCTCGCGGGACTGGGTCGCGGCGATCATGTACTCGTCGTAGTTGCCCGGGAACAGGCGCAGCTCGCCGTAGTCCAGGTCGGCCATGTGGGTGCAGACGCTGTTCAGGAAGTGCCGGTCGTGGGAAATGATGATCATGGTGCTGTTACGCGCCGTGAGAATGTTTTCCAGCCAGCGGATGGTGTTGATGTCCAGGTGGTTGGTCGGTTCGTCCAGCAGCAGCACTTCCGGATCGGAGAACAGCGCCTGGGCCAGCAGAACTCGCAGTTTCCAGCCTGGCGCGACTTCGGTCATCGGGCCGAAATGCTGTTCCAGGGGAATGCCCAGGCCCAGCAGCAGCTCACCGGCGCGGGACTCGGCGGTGTAGCCGTCCATCTCGGCGAATTCGGTTTCCAGCTCGGCCACGGCCATGCCGTCTTCTTCGGTCATTTCCGGCAGCGAGTAGATGCGATCGCGCTCGGCCTTGACCTTCCACAGCTCCTCGTGGCCCATGATCACGGTGTCGATCACGGTGAATTCTTCGTAGGCGAACTGGTCCTGGCGCAGCTTGCCCAGGCGCACGTTCGGTTCCAGCATGACCTGGCCGCCGGACGGCTCGAGGTCGCCACCGAGGATTTTCATGAAGGTCGACTTGCCGCAACCGTTGGCGCCGATCAGACCGTAGCGGTTGCCGCCGTTGAACTTGACCGAAACGTTCTCGAACAGCGGCTTGGCGCCGAACTGCATGGTGATGTTAGCTGTGGAGATCAATTACTTACCTACCAATGTTTTAGCGCCGACCTTAAATCCACAGGGCGCGATCTGGAGCCTTCCAGGTCGGACCGGTATGGGTGTGGAACTGAGCCAGCGGGCGTACGTCGAGCGCAACATTCCGGCCAAGAGGCCAGGTTGCTGAGCGAAGAGTGCGGGGTGCATGTTGAAATTTGCGCGCATTGTCGCATATGTAAACGAGCAGTTGTATGACACAGGGGCAGGGATTTTAGCGCGGGCAGACGATGTTCAACCCCTGACGGGCATGGCAGCCGCTTCCAGCAGGTCGTTCAGGAAGTGCTGCAATTGCGCCGCTGCCGCGGCCGGCGCGGCCTGGAGCAGGCAGTGGGGCGCCTCGATCTCCACCAGCCGGGCGTCGCTGCGCAGCTGCCGGACCAGGGCCGAAGCCGATGGGGGCACCAGGCGATCCTGGCGGGCCCGCAGGTACAGCAGCGGCACCCGGCTGGCAGCCAGGGCCTGGCGTACATCCACGGCGATCACCGCCTGCAACCGGGCCTGCAGTACCTGCGGCGCCACCTGGGCGATCGCCGCCGCCAGTGCCTGACGCAGTGCCGGGGTGGAAAAGCCGCCCAGCAGCAGGGCATCCATGGGCCAGAACGGCAGGCGCTGCACCGGCAGAACCTTGAGCAGGGGCTGCAAAGGCGCAAGGCGCGGGCGCGGATTGCGTACAAAGCTGCTGCACAGCACCAGGCCCATCAGCCCTTCGGGATTGCGGGCGGCCACGCTCACCGCCACCGGGCCGGAAAAGGACTCGCCCAACAGGATGAATCGCCGGTTCGTCGGCAATTGCGCCATCACTCGCTCCACCAGGGCCGGGTAGCCCAGGGGCTGATCGCCGGGATAATGCAAGACCTGTACCGGCCAATGCTGGCCCAGGGCCTGGAGCAGCGGTTCGAACAGGGTGCCGGTGCCATCCATGCCCGGCAGCAGCACCAGGGTTGGTGGGAGATTGGGGTCGATCAAGTCGGGAATCCTTGCCGAAGAGGAGAGGGCAGCGGCGCGCAGGATACCTCGGCAAGGCCTGGCAACACAGTCACTTGCGGGTCGCTACCGGCACCGAGCGGCTTTTGTTGAGCTGAATCAACAGCCGGCGCAATACCCGCATCTTTCAACGAAAGGAGCGCAGCTTTTAACAAATATGAGTTAACCATTGGTTACAAACTGTGGCTAAAATGCCAGCCGACGGCCAGATGCCGAGGGTCGAACCTGCGACGAAGAGCGTCGCCGGTTACGCTTTTTTCAACTCAGACGCTGCAATTTGCCTTTGGCCTTCCGGGCTTTCAGAGGCGCAGCATGTTCTCTTCTGACGTGTGACGATTTCCGTGAAACTCATCATTGCCGCTGTATACGTTTTATCCATTGCGTACGTACACCTGCGGGGGCGCGTGCGCCATAAACTGGGCCGCCAGCTCAGCGATCACTCGACCTTCCTGGCGCCCATCAACTGCTTCCTCTATCTGTTCTCCAAGTACCCCAACCGGCCGTACCTGGACCCGGCCGACTTCCCGGAGATGAACAAGCTGCAGGAACACTGGGAAGAGATCCGTGCCGAAGGCCAGAGCCTGCTACAGGCCGGCGAGATCAAGCGCTCGGACCAGTACAACGATGTGGGTTTCAACTCCTTCTTCAAGACCGGCTGGAAACGCTTCTACCTGAAGTGGTACGGCGACAGCCACCCTTCGGCGATGAAGCTGTGCCCACGCACCACCGAGCTGGTGCAGAGCATCGGTTCAATCAAGGCTGCGATGTTCGCCGAGCTGCCGCCTGGTTCGCGCCTGGTTCGTCACCGCGACCCTTATGCCGGTTCATATCGCTACCACCTGGGTCTTTCCACGCCGAACAACGAAGGCTGCTTCATCGAGGTCGACGGTGAGCGTTATCACTGGCGCGACGGCGAAGCGGTGATGTTCGACGAGACCTACATTCACTACGCGGAAAACACCACCGAGCAGAACCGCATCATTCTGTTCTGCGATGTCGAGCGGCCGATGAAGTACCGCTGGGCCGCTGCGTTCAATGGCTGGTTCAGCCGTACCGTGATGTCCGCCGCCGGCGCGCCCAACGATGCCGGCGACAAGACCGGTGGCCTGAACCGTGCCTTCAACAAGCTGTACAAGATCCGCTTGCGGGGCAAAGAACTGAAAAAGCGCAACCGCGCGCGCTACTACCTGGAAAAGTGGGCGATCTTCGCTGCACTGCTGTTGCTGTTCATCTACATCTGACGTTGCTCCCCCGCGGTGTAGGAGCGGGCTTGCCGGCGAACGCATCCTTGAGCCAGAGGCATGGCCAAAGGGCCCGTTCGCAGGCCAGCCAGCGCTTGCAGATGAAGGCACCGTGGATACCGGGTGTTACATGTTCTGAAGGATTATTTAGTTAACAAAGCCGAACCCTGGGCGTAGCGTGGAATCGAATTCGATACCTTGTCGCTCCTCAGGAGGCTTTTCATGAACGGTCTGGCTCGCGGGCTTGCCGCACTCATCGCGCTGGTCTGGACCAGCGGCGCGGCCTGGGCTGGCGCTCCTAAAGCACCTCCCACCCATCAACACCCTCTGCAATTGGCGCAGAACCTGCCCAGCAGCGGCAACAACGACCCCTACAGCAACCCCATCCGTCGCGCCAACCCCAACAGCATGCAGGGCACCCAGCCCAGCAGCCCGCCCGTGCGCGGCCCCAGCACCGCTCCGACCGGTCGCCCGCCAACCCTTGAGAACGGTGGCATCGGCAATGGCTACCCGCGTGGCGGGGTGCAGCGACCCAACCCTGATCCCCGGGTGCAAAGCCCCCGCGACAGCGATCCCGGCAACCGGCGCTGAAGCACTGTCCTGCCACCCTGGCGGCAGGTGCGAAACCTGCTACCGAGGATTTTCTCGATCGACAAAAGGAAGCGAGCATGTTGCGTAAAACCCTTATCGCCACCTTGTGCTCCAGCGTCTTGCTGGGCAGTGCCGTGCCCGCCATGGCCGCCACACCCCAGGCTTTTCCCAGTGAACAGGGCACGCTGAACCTGACTCCGGTGGCTGCCGGCCTTGACCATCCCTGGGCCCTGGCATTCCTGCCGGACCGCCAGGGCATTCTGGTGACCGAGCGCCCGGGCAACCTGCGGCTGGTCGGCGCGGACGGCAAGCTTTCGGCGCCCCTGAGCGGGGTGCCCAAGGTCTGGGCCAAGGGCCAGGGCGGCTTGCTGGATGTGGCGCTGTCGCCGGACTTCAAGCAGGACCGCATGGTGTATCTGTCCTATGCCGAAGGTGGCGGCGCGGGCGGGACTGCCGGCACCGCCGTGGGCCGTGGCCGTTTGAGCGATGACCTGAGCGGGCTCAAGGATTTCCAGGTGATCTTCCGGCAGGAACCCAAGCTGTCCACGGGCAATCACTTCGGTTCGCGGCTGGTGTTCGACCGCGACGGCTACCTGTTCGTGACCCTGGGAGAAAACAACGACCGGCCCACCGCCCAGGATCTGGACAAGCTCCAGGGCAAGATCGTGCGCCTGTACCCGGATGGTCGGGTGCCGGATGACAACCCTTTCGTCGGCCAGGCCGGGGTGCGCCCGGAGATCTGGAGCTACGGCCACCGCAACCCCCAGGGGGCGGCGCTCAACCCCTGGAGCGGCACCCTCTGGGAGAACGAACACGGGCCCAAGGGTGGCGACGAGATCAATATCATCGAGCGCGGCAAGAACTACGGCTGGCCTCTGGCGACCCACGGCATCAACTATTCCGGCCAGCCGATCCCCGAGGCCGTGGGCCAGACCGCGCCCGGCACCGTGGCGCCGCACCATGTGTGGGAGAAGTCCCCCGGCATCAGCGGCATGGCCTTCTATGACAGCGACCGCTTCAAGCCCTGGCAGCACAACGTATTCATTGGCGCCCTGGCCAGCCAGGAGTTGATCCGGCTGCAGTTCAACGGTGATCGGGTCGAGCACGAGGAACGCCTGCTGGGCGGGCTCAAGGCGCGTATTCGTGATGTGCGCCAGGGCCCGGACGGCTACCTCTACATCCTCACCGACGAGGACCAGGGCACGCTGTACAAAGTCGGCCTGCAATAGCCCCGGGCTCCCTTGCAGGCGCCGACAGGGGCCGCGCAAGGCTTGCGGGCCTCTTCGCCGGCAAGCCGGCTCCTACGGGTGGGCGCGCGCGGGGAAGAGGATCACCGCGGCGCGCAGTTTGCTGCTGCCGAAGCTGCACATCTTGGCGAACTCGCCGTGACTCACCGGCAGGTGCTGGCAGTCCAGGGGCTGGCGGTGCTGGCTGTGGTCGACATCCGGGTCGTGGAGGTAGACGAAGTCCTGGTCGCAGTCGGTGACTATCACCCAGTGCGGCGCCTTGGAGCGGGTCAGGCGATAGCTGCTGATCAGCACCAGGGGCTGGCCGCCTTCACGCAACAGGCCGGGCAGGTCCAGCGGCCCGCCGAGCACCTGCTGCACTTCGCTGGCATCCAGTTCCTTGCAGAACTCATCGTGGACCAGGCGCATGACGTCCTTTTTATGTTCGTCGCGCACGCCGTTGAGAAATAGCGGCCCGCTGCTGTTGACCTGCAAGCGCACGGCAAAACCGCGGCGCCAGGCCGCCAGGGCCAGGCCCTGGGGGCTGCAGCCACCATGGCCCGAGGTCATGAAGACGGTGGTGGCTTCACGCCAGATCTGCAGTTCCTCCCGACGCTCCAGGGGCCGTGAAGGTTGCAGGGCGCCCATGGCCATCAGCAGGCAGGCGGGGCCGCAGGTGAAGTCGGTGGTCTGCTGGTAATAGGGCACGCGGATGCTACGGGTCTCGCGGTGCTGGAGGATGCGCTTTTCCAGGCGCAGGGCGTCGGCGTGGTCCTGGTAATAGTCGGGGACCAGGGCGAAACGCCGGTAGCCGTTGCGCTCGTACAAGGCGATGGCCGCAGGGTTGTCGGTGCGTACCTCCAGGCGCAGGTAGGCGCAGTCATGCGCCAGGGCACAGGCCTCCATGCGTTGCAGCAGGCGCTTGCCCAGCCCCAGGCCCCGGGCGCTTTCGGCGATGGCCAGGGAATACAGGCGCGCCAGGGAGGTGCCGCGATGAAACAGCACCAGGGCATACCCCAGCACCTGCGCCTGCTGTTCGGCCACCAGCAGCTGCCCATGGGCGCGGCTGATCATCCACTGGAAGCTGCGCGGGGTCAGCCGGTCGCTGGTGAAACATTGCTCTTCCAGCGCCACCAGCGCCGGCAAGTCCTCGAGGGTTGCAGTGCGAAAGACAAGATCCATATGACCGCCGTAAAAGTTGCGTAATGAAACGAGACTTCAAAAAAAGTTCGTGCTTAATAGAAAGGGTCAGGTTCTTCAGCGAGAGCGAACTTTATGTCAGCGGTACAAGGTCATTGGCGAGAAGTATCCGGGCAAAGTTTGCCGGCGACAATCACTTCCTCAACTAATATTGCCCGGCTGGACAAAACCTCAAGCCAGGTAATCATTATTGTCGAACGCAAGGAAGACTGGGCCTCGTACTTTCCCAGCGACGACATCCTCACGGCCCAGGAGTACCTCGAACACAGCCGCGAAAGCGCGCCCGGCAAGCGCGTCCAGGTGATCAACCTGTGCCGCAGCTACAAGTACCTGGGGCATGGCTACTATTGCTCGCTATTGGCTGAAGCCCGCGGCCACCGGGTGATTCCCTCGGTGCGCACCATCAGCGAACTGACCCGCAAGGCGCTTTACGGGTTGGCCCTGGATGATCTCGACAAGAGCCTGGAAAAGGCCCTGAGCAATCATCTTTACCGCGATACCGAAGGCTTTACGCTGACCCTCTACTTCGGTCGAACTCATATAGAGCCCTTGCAGGAACTGGCTCGGCAATTGTTTGAACTCTTCCCTTGTCCGATCCTGTTAGTTGATTTCAAGCGAACTAACAGTTGGCACATCGAAGGCGTCAAGTCGGGGGCGCTGCATAAGTTGCGCGAAGATCAGGAAGATCAGTTCGCCAACTCCCTGGACAGTTTCAGCCGTAAGGTCTGGCGGGTTCCGCGCTCCCGGCAAGTGGCCCGTTATGACTTAGCCATTCTCCATGATCCCCAGGAACTGCTGCCGCCTTCCAACCCTCGGGCGCTGGAGAGTTTCATTCGCGTGGGCAAGGGCCTGGGCATCGATGTGGAACTGATCGAGAAGAAGGACTATTCGCGGCTGGCCGAATATGACGCGCTGCTGATCCGCGAGACCACCAGCGTCGACAACCACACCTACCGTTTTGCCAAGAAGGCCGAGAGCGAAGGGCTGGTGGTGATGGACGACCCGGCGTCGATCCTGCGCTGCACCAACAAGGTCTACCTCAGCGACCTGCTCAAGGGCCATCAACTGGGCATGCCCGCCACCGAGATTCTCTACAAGGAGCGACCGCAGGATTTCGAGCGGGTCGGCGAGCGCCTGGGTTTTCCCCTGGTGCTGAAGATCCCCGACGGCTGTTTTTCCCGCGGAGTGATCAAGGTCGAGAGCCAGCAGGCCTTGATGGAAGCCACCGCCGAGCTGTTCGAACACTCGGTACTGCTGCTGGCCCAGGAGTTCTTCTACACCGAGTACGACTGGCGCATCGGCGTGCTCAACCGCAAACCGATCTTTGCCTGCCAGTACTTCATGTCCAAGGGCCATTGGCAGATCTACAACCACAAGGCCAAGGGCCAGGACATCAACGGCGAGTGCCGCACCCTGGCGATCCACGAAGCGCCCCGGGCGGTGGTGGATCTGGCGGTGAAGACCGCCAACCTGATCGGCGACGGCCTGTATGGCGTCGATCTCAAGCAGTCCGGCGACAAGGTGGTGGTGATCGAGGTCAACGACAACCCCAACCTCGACGCCGGCATCGAGGATGCCTACCTGCAGGACGATCTCTATGCCCTGGTGCTGGAGGAGTTTGTCCGCCGCCTGGAGCTCAAGCGGCGCGGCCAGGCCTGGTAGGGGCCTTCATTGCGGTTGCAGGGTCAGCACCTCGAAGCCGTCCCGGGTCACCGCCACCGTGTGTTCCCACTGGGCCGAGAGGCCGTTGTCGCGGGTGACCACGGTCCAGCCATCCTTGAGCCCGCGGACCCGGGCGCTGCCCTGGTTGAGCATCGGCTCGATGGTGAAGACCATGCCCTCGCGCAGCTCCAGGCCGGTACCGGGGCGACCGAAGTGGAGGATTTGCGGCTCTTCGTGCATCTGCCGGCCGATGCCATGGCCGCAGTATTCACGGACCACGCTGTAGCCCTTGGCTTCGGCATGGGCCTGGATGGCATGGCCGATATCGCCCAGCCGGGCGCCGGGGCGCACCACCTTGATCGCCGCCCACATGGCCTCGAACGTGGTGTCCACCAGGCGCCGGGCCTTGGGCCCGACAGTGCCGATCAGGTACATCTTGCTGGAGTCGGCGATGTAGCCGTTCTTCTCCAGGGTGATGTCGATATTGATGATGTCACCGTCCTTGAGCACGGCCTTGGGGTGGGGCATGCCGTGGCACACCACCTCGTTGATCGAGGTGTTGATGCAGTAGGGGTAGTTGTACTGGCCCTTGCTGGCCGGGCGCGCCTTGAGTTCATGGCGGATCAGGTGTTCCACCGCGGCGTCCAGCTCCAGGGTGGACAGGCCGGGGGCGACAAAACCGTCGAGATAGGTGAACACCTGGGCCAGCAGCCGCCCGGCTTCGCGCATCAGCGCCAGTTGTTCCGGGGTCTTGATCAGGGCCTGGGTCATGCGCGCCCCCTGAGCAGGTCGGGTTTGTTCAGCAACAGCTTGTTGATCAGGTCGTTGTAGGCCAGGTGAGGGTTGAGTTCGGCCAGCAGGCCGATCTTCATCCAGAACTCGGCCTGGGCATTGATCGAGCGGTCCATGGCGGCGCTGGCCACGCGGATCTGCTCGTGCAGTTCATCGGAGATCTTGACGATGCCCATGGGGGGCCTCCCTTGAGGAAATATACGAATCATATATGTTTCGTATATTTGGCTTCAAGCCACGGTGCCCAATGGCAGACGTCGTCGTTCAAGGAGGCCGGGAAAAAAGCGTTGACCGGACCCTGCTGGCGCGAGTAATTTCCAGCCCATGACTTTCCCTGCATATCGTTCCCAGCCAAGCATTATTACCGCCATTCCTTATTGGCGGGCTTGCTGACGACTGCACCCAACCCGCCCTGGAGGCGGGTTTTTTCTCTCTGTCTCCCGGGCTTCGTACACAGCCAGGAGATCCACCATGAGTCGCCCCAGCCGTTCTGCCACCCCCCAGTCCAGTGCCGACATGGCGTTGCTGGAGCGCTACGTGAAGATGATTCTTGCGGCGCCGGTCTACGACCTGGCGATCCGTACGCCGTTGCAGGCGGCGCCGGCGCTGTCCGAGCGGCTGGGCAATCAGATCCTGCTCAAGCGCGAAGACCTGCAACCGACCTTTTCCTTCAAGATCCGTGGCGCCTACAACCGCCTGGCGCACCTCACCCCGGAGCAGAAGCTGCGCGGAGTGGTCACCGCGTCCGCCGGCAATCATGCCCAGGGCGTGGCGCTGGCGGCGCGGGAACTGGGGATCAAGGCAAGCATCGTGATGCCCGCCAGCACCCCGGAACTCAAGGTGCTGGGGGTGCGCAGCCGCGGCGCCGAGGCGATCCTGCATGGCCAGAGCTTTCCCTTCGCCCTGGAGCATGCCCTGGATCTGGCCCAACGCACCGGCAGTACCTTTGTTTCACCCTTTGATGATCCCCATGTGATTGCCGGGCAAGGCACCGTGGCCATGGAGATCCTGCGCCAGCAGCAGGGCGAACTGGACGCGATCTTCGTCCCGGTCGGCGGTGGCGGGCTGATCGCCGGGATCGCCGCCTATGTCAAATACCTACGGCCACAGATCCGCATCGTTGGCGTCGAGTCCGAACATTCCAACTGTCTGCAACAGGCCCTGGCGGCAGGGCAGCGGGTGGTGCTGCCTGAAGTGGGAACCTTTGCCGACGGCGTTGCGGTGGCGCAGATCGGTGAGCATGGTTTCCAGATCTGCCGGCATCACGTGGATCAAGTGATCAGCGTCAGCAACGACCAGCTGTGTGCGGCGATCAAGGACATCTACGACGATACCCGCTCCATCACCGAACCCTCGGGCGCCCTGGCGGTGGCGGGCATCAAGGAATACGTGGCGCAAAGCGGCGTCCGCGGCCAGACCCTGGTGGCGATCGACTCGGGCGCCAACATCAACTTTGACAGCCTGCGCCACGTCGCCGAACGCGCCGCCCTGAGCAACGCCGCCTTGTAGGAACAGACCTGCCAGCGAAGGCGTCCGGCACAGCGATGCAAGCTTCACCGGCAAGCCGGCTCCTACGACAGCAGAGGGCGCATGAAGCTGCGTTCGTAGCTGAGGATGAAGCGCTTTTGCACCACCGCCGCTACCAGGGCCACGCTTTCCGGGTCACTGAGGGCGCTCTGGCGGTAGGCTTCGTAGTCCGCCAGGGAAGGAAAGCTGAACAGGCAGTAGGCGATGTTGCTGGCACCTTCGGAGGGCAGGAAATAGCCGTGGTGGGTGCCGCCCAGCCGCCTCACCACCGCGATCCAGGCCTTGGAGTAGGCTTCGAACTCGGCCAGTTGGTAGGGGTCGATCACGTATTTGACATGGCAGGTAATCAAGGGAGGCACTCCGGCTGGGGGGATGGCTTATTCCTGGCGGGCGTTTTCTGTCTTGTCCGCGGCGCTCCACAGGCGGTAGCGCACTTCCACGTCCTTGGGCGCGTAGATCACGATCGGCAGCTTGCTGTTGTAGCGCAAGACGAAGCCGTCACCGGTCACCGGGACGAAATCCTCGCGGGTCTTGCCGTCGGGGCAGGCCATCCGCGTACTTATCGGGCCGCTGACCTGGTCCAGGCGGTAGTAGGGATAACCCCAGCCTTCGAGGTTCTTCTCTAGCAGCTTGCCGCCCAGGCGCTGCAGGTTGCAGTCCACGGTGAGGGTCTTACCGGCGAGGATCTCGACCTTGTAGCGGTCTTCGTGCTGTTGCTTGGGCAGGTGGATGACCTGGCGGGTGAAGCCGTCTTCGGCCTTGGGGTAGGGCGCGGTGTCTTCGAGCTTGGCGGCAAAGGCCTGGGCGCAGAGAACCGAAAGCAGGGTGACGCTGGCAAGGGGGAGCAGACGCATGAAGCCTCCTGGCTGATTGAAAGCGCGATACACCCGTTTGAGTGGGCGCCTTGGGGAAAGTCCGGCCCGGGCATTCTGACCGGCGCCCGAGGCGCAATGCAAACGTCCTGGGTGGCAGGGCATTTTGCAAGGCCAACTGCCTGCTTTCTTGCACTTTGCACGGCTGCTCGTACGCCGAATGCCGATTTCGCAGGGCCCTGTGGCGCTGCCGGCCAGGCACGTTTCCTGCTGCCTTATCAATCAGGCCCGCGATTGAGCAAAACCTTGAAACAAGACCAGTTGCACGCAAATGGAGGGATAGGCCGGCGGCCGGTATGGGCTGGCAGCCAACCAAGCGAAAAACCCCGGTGCTCAGAGCGAAATCGAATTTAGCAGCCTCGGGAAAGCGGCTTAGTCTGTAGCTTGGCTCCGTCTGCAAGGATCAAGACCGGGCCCGGATCACTACCGAACACGGACGTCATTGTTGTCAGGTTGTTTGCCTATTGATTGGCCGTCTCGAACAAAGGAGAGAGTCGCCATGTTTCTATCTGCCCTTGAACTGCGAAATATCATTGAAAGCAGCTTTCTGCCCAAACGCTGTCAATGCACCCTAAGCCCCGACCTGTCGATGACCGTGAAGGTCTTCGGCGACCATCAAACCGACCGGGTCGATCTGGTGGTTACCGGCATCGATGCCTCGCAGCTCAACGGCTGTCGGGAAATCAACGAGCTGATTGCCGAATTGCGCTACGACCTGGCGCACAACCCTCGCCAGGTTGCCCCTCTGCGGCGTGCATTCTAGGCGCCTTCGGGAGTAGGGAATTCAACAGGGGGGCCGCCAGGCCGCCGCGAAACCCGGCTTGCCGATCGGCACCGGGCGTGATGAGGGGCCGCAGCGCGGCCCCGTGTGAGCGTGTTGCACAGCCTCAATTATCGGTGGTGCACGCATCCGACATCTTTCTGTAGGTGATTTCCTCGGGCTTGCCCTGGTTGTCGATGAACTTCATGTCGGCGGTGATCACTTTGCACTCCTGGGTCGCAGGTTCGGTCATCGAGATCACTTTGCCCACATGCAGCGGCATTCCATAGTGGTAGGGCACGGCGGTGGTGCTGTCTGCCTGGGCCAGGCCACTGAGGGCACTCAACAGCAGGGCGGTGGCAGTCAAACCGATACGCAGGTTCATGGCAATTCTCCGATGCAGGCTACGTCAGTTCCGCGCCAATCAGGCGTTAGAACTTGCCGCGCAGCGCTTCAGATTGTTCTGAACTAGCGCGGTCAATGACACTTTTAGCCTGACGGATTAATTGCCGATTAAATTGCATAGGGAGCTAATGTTTTTACAGCTCGCTGTAGGCAATGCGTTGATACCCGGGCAATGCCTGTTGCAGCAGTTGTTCCAGAGACTGCTGCGCCGGCAGGTAATCGTCACCGAAATCACCCTCGGCCAGCTGGGTCGGGTGGGCCACCACTTCAATCACGCCGGGCGGGCGAAAACCCTCCAGCAGGTCCCTGGGCGTGCACACGCTCTGGGCCCCGGCCCCGCACAACCAGCGGATACGCAGGTTGAGCGCGCTCTTGAACAACCGCTTGAGGGGCCCGATGTTGCCCCCCACATTGCGCGCCAGGCGCACCGGCACCCCTTGCTGCGCGGCGAAGCGAGCGACGATGGCTGCCACCGGCCACAGGTTGTGCACGTGCTGGTGGGAGTCGATATGGCTGGGCCGCACACCCTGATCGACACAGCGCTGCCACTGGGCCTGCAACTCCTCGCGCACCGCCTCGGCCGCCGCGGCCGGCAGGCGCAGGGCCGAGCGCCGCAGGTTCAGGTCGAACTGCCCCTGAGGGTCACAGAACAACGGCTGGTGGCGCATCGCCGGGCTCAGTGGCGCGCCGTAGGTGAGGTTGAAATGCAGGCCGATGCGTCCCAGCAAACCGTGCTGCTGGGTCAGTTCACAGGCGTCGTTGAACGCCGGCATGTTGGCCATCAGGGTCGCCGAGCTGATCACCCCTCGCTTGAAGGCGCGCAGGGTCAGCTGGTTGTAGTCCAGGTCGAGACCGAAGTCGTCGGCATTGACGATGACCCGGTGGGCCCGGGCGGCAGTCAGGGGGCGGTTCATGGGCGGGATCCTTGTACGGTGTTGGCCTGGCGCCGTTCGCGCCAGGCCTTGAGGCGCGGCTTGAGCCACTGCCAGATGCGTTCGGCGGTACCGGCCAGCAGCGCTCGCGGGCGCCAGGAATAGAAGCTCCAGCGCTGGTGTTCCACCAGGCCGCTCATGCGTTCATGCAACTGATGGCTGGAGCGGCTGAGGCTGACCCGCGAGGCATCGACCCACTGCCAGCCTTCGTCCAGCCCCCAGCGGATCCACTCATCCAGCAGCAGCCGGCCGCTGCCCAGGTTCTTGTATTGCGCCAGGAAGGCGATGTTGTAGTCGTACAGGCGGCCGCGCTCCAGCAGGCCGAGGCGATAGCTGATGCAACGGCCCTGGTGTTCCAGCATCACCACCCGCACACAACCTTCGGCGGCCAGGCCGCGCAGGGCGCTGGCCATCCATTGCCAGCGCAGCTCCCCGGAGAAGATCCCCAGCCCGTCTGCGCCTTTCCAACTGGCCTGTTCCACCTCGCGGAGCATCTCCAGCACCCCGTCCATGCCGTCGGCCTGGGGCGCCATGCGGATCACCCGAGCGTCGATTTCCGCGCAGCGTTTCTTCGCCCGGCGCAGCTCGTAGCGCAAGGTGCCGGTGGCTTCCTCGCGGTCGCTGTCGACAATCAGGTGTTCCGGCGCCCGGCAGCTCAGGGCTTGTTCGCTGTACCAGCTGGCCCGGCGCCAGGGCGCCAGCAGGCGCTCGGCGTCCACCAGTTCATGAAGTTGCAGCAGGTCATGGGGCAGTTGCCGGCGGATCTGCTCCAGCACCTCGGGCATGGCGCCTTGCGCCGGGTCCGCGACCAGCAGCGCCAGGCGATCGCTCAGCGGATGCCCCAGGTGGCGTACCACCTGCAGGCGCAGGCCGGCCCGGGTTTCGCGGCCCAGGGTCAGCGGCAGGCAGAGCACCAGGCGCTGGCCGTGCCAGCCCAGGAGGATCTGCAAGTGCCGGTGATCCAGGGCCCGTTCCGCCCCCTGCAGCCAGCTCAAGCGATTGAACGGCGTGGCCTGTGGCACTTGCTGGCGCAGTTGCTCATAGGCCGCCACGGGAAAGTCCTGGGTGCAGAGGCTGGCGCACCATTGCCAACGCAGGCTCACGAACGTTCCTTGTCGATAGGGCTGGAACCGCTGGGCTGCTGTGCCAGGCGCCCGCGGCGCAGGTGGTGCAGGCGTGTCTGGTGGTAGGGCCGGCGGCGGTGGAAGTGCAGGCAGCGCAACAGGCAGTAGACATGCAGGGATTCACCCACTTCCTGGAACCCCAGGCGCATGTGCATCTTCAGCGCCGGCTCGTTGCGCACGTTGACCAGGGCCCGGGTGGCCTTGAAGCCGCGCTCGCGGTATTCGTCCCAAAGCAGCTTCTGCGCCAGGATCACCACCCCCGAGCCGCGATACGGCACCGCGCACTCTCCGGCGAACTGATACAGGCAGCCCGGCGGGATGCGCATCCAGCAGCGGTACAACTGGTCGTCGTAGTAATCGCGCTCGCTGATCCACACCATCATCATCACGTTGCCGTTTTCATCCAGGTGTGCGCTGCCGCGGCTGCCTTTGTCCAGCAGGCCGCGAATGGCCGGCAGTTGCGCCTTGAAGTACTTGTCGAAGGCCGGCAGCAGCTCGCGGGTGATGGGCACCTGGGGCCAGCGGCCGGGGTTGATGGGGCAGGGCACCGGCAAGGCCAGGGAGCGTTCCAGGGTCAGCAATTCCCAGTGGTAATAGAAGAAGCGTTCACGCAGCACCCGCAGGCTGCCACGCAGGCCCTTGCGGCGGATTCTGGCCAACAGGCCGGTCAAGCGACTCATAGGGTTTTCCAGGTCAAGGCAAACAGGGTTTCACCGGGCACCTGCAACTGGGCCCGGCCATTGCTGCACTGCACGGCGGCGGAGCGGCTGTGCCCGTCGGCGCCGAGCAGTTCCAGGCTCGGGCCGGCCTGGCAGATCTGCTCGGCGCCGTCCAGGTCGATGGTTTGCGCGCGTGGGGTCTTGGTCACGCCCAGCAGGCTGTGGCGCGGGCCATCGCGCAGTGCCAGGGCATCCACCTCGAAGGCCGGGTTGTCCAGCGCCTGGACCTGCCCCAGCCAGTGCCGCTGGATGAATTGCTGGGCCACGGCCACCGGCTTCAGGCTGAAGCGCTGGGCGTCGTGCTGGGCCAGCATGCCCTTGGGGTACTCGGGCTCATCGGCGGCCTGGAACCAGTTGAGCATGTCCAGCAGGCCGTCCTGGGAGGCATTGGCCACCACCGACATCCACCACAGGGCGGCGTAGTGAGTGTCCTGCTGATAGGGGCTCAGGTCCGGGCCGCTGGAGATATTGGTCTGGCTCAGCAACAGCGCCTTGCGCGGCCGGCCCAGGTCATCCAGGCCCACCAGGTCGGCGGCGGCGCGCACGCTGGCGCGGTAGCGGCGGGTGGCCAGCAGGTCGCGGACCATCCACTCGTGCCAGGCCATGGCGTCGATATCGGCGCCGTGGGCCTCCAGCAACTGGCGCGCCCATTCGATGCCGCGGCGCTGCCCGGCACCGATGCGAAACGGCCCGTCCAGCAGCCGCGAACTGACCGGCATGGCAATGCGCACACCTGCGGCCCGGGCCTCGGGGTTGGCCTTGACGTGCTCCAGCATGCGCCCGAAGTAGCTGGCGAACACGGCGTAGCTGGGGTAGTTGAGGTTGGGTTCGTCGGCGAACGCCAGGTAGTGCAGGCCCTGGTTGCCCAGGCGCACGCTGTCCGCCAGCCAGGCGTCGAGGCCGGCGAAGCTCTGGCTGTCGGCTGCCAGCACCGCCCGGCGCCCGGTGCCCGCCAGCAGGGTGATGTCGCGGTCGATCTTGAACGTTTCGCGGTACAGCCGGCGAAAGCCCAGCTCGCGCTGGGGTTCCTGCTGGATCACATCGACGAAGCTGTAGAAGTTGGCCGCCCGCGGCCCCAGGGCCCGCAGCAGTTCAAAGGTCGACTGCGGCGGCTGGGCATAGGGCAGGGCGATCCCCAGGTGCGGGCTGGGGCCGCGCATCTGCGGCTTGAGGCTCAGCTCGACCCGGCCCGGTGTCCATTGCAGCGGGTGCAACTGGCGCAGGTCCTGGGCGAACAGGTTGGCGGTGCCGTCGAGCCAGAACGCCACCTTGCCCGAGCCGCCCAGGGACAGGCGCCAGACCTCGTCCTGCTGGGCCACCGGCAGTTGGATCTGGTCGAACTGACCGTACTGCGGGTGCTCCACCAGCTTCAGGCGCAGCAACTGGTGGTCACTCAGGCGCGTGGCCTGGAGCACGCTGACCCCACCGTAATACTTGCCCGCCAGTACCGCCTGCTCTCCGGCGGCCACGCGAAAATACAGCTCCACGCCACTGGGCACGTCGGCGCTGAAATGCACCTTGGCCGGTTCGAACTGGGCCAGGGTGGCGCTGTCGTGGCTGACCTTGAAGTTGCGAAAGCTGTAGCCCGGTACCTGCAGCCGGTAGTCGCCCTGGGCCGCGGGCAGTTGGACTTCCCGCTGGCCGTAGGGTTGGTCGGCGCGAATCTCCAGCTGTTGCAGCAACTGGCCGTCCGGGCGCAGCAGGTACAGCTGCTCCTGGTTGGCGTCGCTCTGCCAGGCCGGGCTCCAGCGCAGGTGCAGGGTGTCGCCGGCCTCGGCTTGCAGGTACAGGCTGCCGTCGCGGATATCGCCCCATTGCAGGGGCGCGGCGTGCAGGGCAGTGGCCGCCGAGATCAGCATCAGGGCGAGCAGGGAACAGGGTTTCATTGAAGCCTTTCCTTAGGGCGCAATAACTGGCGCACGTAGACGATGTCTCCAGGTAACAGGATCAGGGTGCGGTACCAGGCCACACCGCTGAGGTGGCAATACAGGCCGAGCATGGCCAGGCTCACCGCGAGGTAGGCGATGGATGAGGCCAGGCCGGCGCCGACGATGCCCAGCGACGGGATCAGCAGCGCATTGAGCGCCAGGTTCAGCAGGGCGCCACCGGCCAGCAGCAGCGACAGCGTGCCGGGGCGCTGCTTGCCCAAGAGGTCCAGGCGCAGGATGCTCGCGTAGCACAGGCCGAACAGCCCGGGCAGCAAGGCCAGCAGGGCACCGTAGGCCGGGGCGTAGTCGGCGCCGAACAGGGTGACAATCAGCCACTGGCCGATCAGCGCCATGCACAGGCAGGCGCCGAGCATCACCGTGGCGGTCAGGCGCAGGGCCAGGGCGGTCAGTTGCTCGATGCCCGACCCCTGTTGCAGCAGGCGCTTCATCAGTGGCGTGGTCACCGCCTCGGGAATGATCAGCAGCAGCTCGGCGGCGGCGCTGGCCATGGCGTACCAGCCCAGGGCCGCGGGGTCGAGCAGGGCCCCGATGAACAGGTAGTCCGAACGCAGCATCAATTGTTGCGACAGCACCCCGGGGTGGCTCTGGGCGCTGTAGCGCAGCAGCTTGCCCTGTTCCCCGGCCTGCCAGCGCAGGCCCAGGTCGTGGAAGCGTCGCAACCAGCACCAGCCAACCACCACCACCAGCAAGGTGCCCCCCAGCCAGCTGACCAGGGCCGCCGACAGCGGCTGGTCGCGCCAGATCCACCACAGGCCGACGAACAGCAGCAGCGGCACCAGGGATTCCAGCAGGCGCAGTGCATTGAAGGCTTCGACCCGGCCATCGGCGTTGTGCAGGGTCAGCAGGCCGCTCTTGAGCACGGTGATGGGCACCGCCAGCAACAACAGCCAGGCCAGGTCCCCCAGTTGCAGGCTCAGTTCCCACTGGCTGCCCAGGGTGTTCATCAGTGCCAGCCCGGCCAGGGTCAGCAGGCTGGCCAGCAGGCAGCCGTACACCAGCACCTGGGTCAGTAGCAGGCCCATGGGCCGCTGGCGCGCGGCTTCATAGCCGACCGCGGTGTTCAGCCCGCCGCTGGTCAGGGCGGCAATCAGGTCCGGCAGGGTGCTGAGCAGGGCGAACAGGCCGCGATCCGCCGGGCCCAGCAATCGAGCCAGCAGCACGTTGCGCAGCAGCCGCAGGCCGATCATCGCCAGGCGCGTGCCCATGCTCAGGGCCAGGTGCCAGAGGTAGCCGCCGCGCTTCATGCCCGGGCTCCCTGCAGCAGGCGCCAGGCCAGCAAGCCGGGGCGGGCGGCGCTGGCGTGGCTGACGTCGATGCGTGGCAAGGCCAGGAGCGGGTTGCCACTGGCCTCGATCAGCCCGGGGCGGGTGCCCAGGGCGTAGCGATAACCCAGCCCGGCGACGGCGGCGCGCACCTGGGCATTGTGGTCGCCATTGGGGTAGCAATAGACCCCCAGCGGCGCCTGGCAATGGTTCTGCAACGCCTGATGGGAGCGTTGCAGATCCGCTTTCAGCGCGGCCTCGTCAAGGCCGGTGAGAATGGCATGGCTGGCGCCGTGGGGCCCAAAGCGCACCAGCGCCGAACGCTCCAGGCGCTGCACCTGGGCCCAGTCCAGGCTGTGGGGGCCGTGCTCGTTGGGGCAACTGTCGGCCAGGGCCTGGAGGGTGGGCCCGGGCAGGGGCTTCAAGCGTTGCAGGTAGCGCCCCAGGAGCCGGCTGCGGGCGTCGCTGTCACCCGGCTGCAACAGTTCGGCCGCAGGTGCCAGTTGCAGCGCCTGCAACTGTTCCAGCAGCGGCCGGGCCGCGGCGCTTGCGGGCCGCAGCCAGAGGGTTTCGCCGATGGACTCCCACCAGAAGCCCTGGGCGCTGCCGATGAAGTCGGTGGAGAGGAAGATGCTCGCCGGCACCTCGTAGCGCTCCAGCAGCGGGTAGACCACCTCGGCGTTGTCGCGCCAGCCGTCATCGAAGGTCAGGGCCAGGCGCGGCCGGTCACCGCCGGGGTATTGCAGCAGGTGATTGAGCGGCACACAGTCGAAATGCCGCCGCAGCCAGCGCAGCAGGTGCTCGAACTGGCGCTGGCCGACGCACAGTGGCGCCCGGTGCGGCCGGCGGGCGGCCTGCTCGTCGGCCAGCACCCGGTGCAGCATCAGCACCACCCCGGCTTCGCTGAGGCGGGCGCGGCCGACGCTGTGCAAGTAGGCGCTGCCCAGCAGGCGCTTGAGGTTGAGTTTGAGGTTCATGTCAGCGGTTCTGTTGTGGGTTCCACAGGGCATAGCGCTGCCCGCGGAGAAATTGCCAGAGGCCCATGCTCATGCCGGCCATTGTCACCAGCACGAAACCGGCCAGGCGAAACACCTTGGGCAGGCGCCCGCGGCGGTCCAGCAGGCCCATGATCCCGGCGCCGTAACCCAGCACCTGGGCCAGCAGGGCCAGGCTGTAGAAGGCGCCGGCATTCCACAGCAGCAGGCTGCTGACCAGCAGTGGCAGCAACAGCACCGGGGCCAGGCGGCGGATCAGCTTGTGGCTGATCAAGGCGATGGCGTAGGCGCCGTGGCGCAGTGGGTTCATCAGCTCGCGGCGCTGGGCCAGGCTCTGCAGGCCGCCGACGGTGACCCGCAGGCGCCGCCGGTACTGCTTGCCGGCTTCGTCCACGCCCTGGTCCAGCACCTGGGCCTCCTCGACATAGACGATCCGCTTGCCGGCCACCGGGGCGCAGGTGCTGATGAAGAAGTCATCGTTGACCTCGGCCGGAACCCGCTGGAACAGTTCGCGGCGCAGGGCCAGCAGCGCGCCGTCGGCGGAGACCATGCAGCCGGTGCGGTTTTCCGCCTGGCGCAACCAGGCCTCGTAGTGCCGGTACAGGCTGTCTCCCAGGCTCAGGTTGTGCCCGGGGTCGGGGATGATCATGTGCCCGCCACAGGCCCCCACCTGCGGGTCGGCCAAGGGCGCCAGCAGCTTGCCCAGGGTGTCGTGGGACCACTGGTTATCGGCGTCGGTGAACACCAGGATATCGTTGCGCGCCAGTTCCACCGCGGCGTTCAGCGCCCCGGCCTTGCCCACCCGGGGCAGGTCCAGGACCACGATCCGTGAGTCGCGCACGCCCAGGGCCGTGGCCACGGTGTCGTCGCTGGAACCGTCGCTGGCGAGGATGATCTGCAAGTCGGTGGCCGGGTAGTCCTGCTGCAACAGGGTGCGCAGCTTGTGCTCGATGTGCGGGCCTTCGTTGTGCGCGGCGATGATCACGCTGACCGACAGCGGCGCGCCTTCCTGCACCGGCCGCGGCCTGACGAACAGGCTGAGCAGGGCCAGCAGCAGGGGGTAGCCGACCCAGGCATAGAAAGGCAGTAGCAGGCACAGCCAGAAAAGTATTTTAGCCACGGTCAGGTCTCTCGGCAGAACGGTTGAACAGGGCCTGCACCAGGGCCAGGGCGCCCAGGTGCAGGCGCACCCAGTGCAGCAGCCAGAGTTGCAGGACGAACAGCGGGTCGCGTTGGCGCAGGCCCTGGCGCACGGCCAGGGCCAGGGGCGCCAGCGCCCCCAGCAGCAGGCACAGGCCCGCGGCGCCGGGCAGGCCCGCGAGCAGGCACAGCAACGCCACGAGGCTGAGCAGGGCGCAGGCCAGGCACAACAGGGGAAAGCGCAACAGGCGCAGGCTGAAGCCGCTGCCTTTGAGCAATTGCACGTGGCTGCCCTGGCGCCAGCGTTCCTTGCCGGCCCATTCGGCCCAGCTGGCCTCGTAGCCCCAATGCAGCACCTGGGGCTGGGGCAGGCTCAACTGGCGGGCGCCGGCAGCGTGCAGGCGCAGGCCGAAATCCTTGTCCTCGCCGGTGCGCAACTGCTCGTTGAAGCCGCCGACCCGTTCGAACCAGGCCCGCTGCAGGCACAGGTTGGGGGTGGGCATCCACGGCAGTAGCCGGGGTTGCGGATCGCCGGCCAGGCTGCGGCGCTGCCAGGCCCGGGCGAACCAGGGGGCGCTGGCGGGTGCCGCGCAGTCCAGGGCGAAGACCTCGGCACGCCGCTCGGCCTGGGCCTGCTGCCAGAGCTGCAGCCAATTGCCGGGCACTTCGATGTCGGCGTCGAGGAACGCCAGGCTATCGCCGGTGGCCACCGCCGCACCGCGGTTACGCAGGGCGCCGATGCCGATGCCCGGGCACAGCAGCACCCGCGCGCCCAGCTCCCGGGCCCGTTGCGGCCCCTGATCGGTGGAGCCGTTGTCCACCACTATCAGTTCGCAGTCCAGGGTCGCCGCCCGGGCGGCGCGCAGCACGCTGTCCAGGGTGCGGGTGATGTGACGCGCCTCGTTGTACATGGGCACGATCACGCTGATCCTTTGCATCTTTGCCTCCCTTGGCCAGATTGCGTTGTTGTCGTGGGCGCCGGGTGAGGGCGCGGTGTTGCTGTTCTGTCGGTACTGCTCCTGGGGGCCAGAAGGCCCTTCGGGCCTTGTCGCAGCCTGGGGCAGTGGCTACACGCGGCGTTGTCAGGCCGGGGCCGGGCGCGGCACGGGAGCGTCTTCGGCCTGCAGGCGCAGGACGCTGGACAGGGCGAGGAAGATCCACAGGTACTTGTGGTTCGGCGCGCTGAGAAACAGCAGGAACACCGCCATGGCCAACAGGCTCAGGCCCAGGTGGGTGGCGATATCGGCCTGTTCGCGCTGGCCCCGGGCAAGAAAGCCCTGGCGCGCCCGTTCGAAGTTGCGCAGGCCCATCAGCATCAGCGCCACGAAGCTCAGGCCGCCGGGAATGCCCAGCTCGCTGAACAGCTCCAGGTAGGTGTTGTGGGCCCGGCGGAACAGGTCCGGCTCGTTCATGTTTTCCGAGAAGCTGCTGGCAAAGCCGGTCTGCGCGTAGTGGATCGGGAAGGTCCCCAGGCCCGAGCCCAGCAGCGGGTTCTGGCGGATCATCTGGCCGCCCACCACCAGGTAGGAGGTGCGCCGGCCCAGGGAGGTGTCCGCCGAGTGCGCGCCGGACTTGAGCATGCTCAGGGACTGGATCCGCGCCACGTACTCCGCCGGCAGCACGGCAATGCCCAGGGGAATGACGATGGCCACGGCGAACATGGCGAAGCCCAGGTGCTTGGGCCGCAGGCCCTTGAGCCGGTCGCGGTAGTGCCAGACGCCGATGGCAATGGTGAACAGCACCACCAGCAGGCCCGAGCGCGAGTCGGTCTTGGTCATCCCGGCCATCAGGGTCAGGCTGATGCCGACCCAGAACAGCCGCACCGGCCAATGGGGCGAACGCAGGGCGAGGAAGATCGCCGGCGGCACCGCCATGGCGATCAGCAGGGCGAAGTAGTTGGCATCCTGCAACAGGCCGATGGCCCGGCCGCCCACCTGGTACTTGGCCGATACCAGGGCGATCACACAGGTGATGGCCACGCTCACCGCCAGCAGGCGGCAGAGCATCAGCAGGTTGACTTCCCGGGCAATCAGCAGGGTGACGAAGAACAGCACCAGGCCCACTGCCAGCTCCCGCAGGCTGTCCAGCGACACCAGCAGGTTCTCGCTGTACAGCATGCTCAGCAGCAGGCACAGCAGGAATGGCCCCAGGGCCCGCCACAGGTTGCTGCGCAGGCGAGTGTCGGGGATCTGCCGCAGCAACAGCTTGAACAGCATGATCAGGATCAGCGAGGCGCCCAGCAGCTTGGCCCCGGAGAACGCGCTGTCCTTGAACAGGCCTTCGAAGGGCACCAGGGCGCAGATCCCCAGCAGGCCCCAGCCCGGGCGCCGGTACAGCAGCGCCAGGCCGAACAGCCCGACCACCACCAGCGGCGCAAGAAACGGCCAGGGGCTGGCCAGCAGCAACAGTGCGGCCAGGCCCAGCAGCAAACCCAGGAACGGAGCGGCGATCATACTCGGGAGCTCTCTCTGGCGACGCGGTACAGCTCATCCCAGCGGCGAGCCAGGGTGGGCAAGTGATAGTGCTTGCGCTGGGTGACCTGGGCGGCCTTGGCCAGCTCCCCGGCCAGTACCGGGTCGTCCAGCAACTGGCCGATGCAGCGCCCCAGCCCGGCACTGTCCAGGGGCTTGGCCAGCAGGCCGTTGTGCCGGTGCTGCAGCACATCGGGAATCCCGCCCACGGCAAAGGCCACCACCGGGGTGCCGGCCTGCATGGCTTCGAGCAGGATCATCGGTGTGCCTTCGGTGCGTGAACTCAGTACCAGCACATTCAGGCGCTTGAGCCAGGGCTGCATGTCGTTCTGATAGCCCGGCAGCAGGATGCGCGTGGCCAGCCCGGCTTCGTTGATGCGCTCGCGCAGGGCCTGGTTCTGTTCACCATCGCCCAGCAGCACGGCCTTGAGCGCAGGGCGCTGCTGGCACAGGTCGATCAGCGCATCGAGAAACAGGTCCGGGCCTTTTTCCGCGCTCAGGCGCCCGACGAAACCCACCAAGGGTTCCATTTCGTCGCGGCGTACTTCGGGCTCGCGCAGCGGCGGCCCGTCCAGGCTCGCCGGCAGTTCCAGGGCCGGCTCCGGCAGGCCGTTGGGGATCACCCGCAGCTTGCCCTCGGCGACCCCCGCCTCCAGGTGCAGCAGGGCAATGCTCTGGGCCACGCAGGCGACCCGGCGCACCCGGCGGCTGCGGCACAGGCGCAGGCTGAGCCAGGTGTAGAACTTCTGTTTCAGGCTACGCGGGGTGAAGCCGTGCTGGGTCATGACCAGGGGCAGGCGCAGGCGCCGGGCGCAGACCCAGGCAAACACCTGGGCCTTGAAGTTGTGCGCGTTGAGCAGCCCCGGCTGTTGCCGCAGGTGCGCCAGCAGTTCCTGCAGGCAGTGGCAGTTGTGGCTCGCCACGCCGGCCTCGGCGAAACGCTGCAGCAGCGCATCGGGGGCATTGATGAACACCACCCGATGCTGCCCCGGGGTGCCCAGGCAATGATCCAGCAGCATGCGCTCGGCACCGTAGAAACCGCCGCTGTGGATCAGGTGCACGATAGGCTGCGCGGCCATGCTCAGGTCGCTCACTGTTTGGCCCAATGCCAGGCCCAGCGCCAGGTCCAGCGCGGGTACGGGTTGACCTGGGGCTGCTCGACCGCGTTGAGCACCATCAGCACCGGCAGGCCGAGGTGATCACTGACCTGGGCCGGGTGCTTGAAGCGATGGTCGAAGAACTCGTAGACATAGCCCAGGGCAATGGCCAGCAGCAGGCCGGTGAGCAGGCCCAGGGGAATGATCAGCATCGGCTTGGGGAACGCCGCTTCGCTGGGTTCGTAAGGCTGGCTCAGGACCCGCGCGTTGGACAGCTCGCCACTGATCAGGCGCTCGCCACGGCTCTCTTCGTAGCGCTGGGTGTAGGTGAAGAAGGCTTTGTGCAAGGCATCGATTTCAGTGTCCAGCTGGCGCAGTTTGCTCAGGACCTCTTGCAGGTCGCGCACCCGCGCCTTGTAGTCGTTGATCCGCGCGGTCTTCTGGGCGATCACCGACTGGGTGATCTGTAAGTCGCTGCTGCGCTCGCGCACGCGGTTTTCCACCACCTTGAGGAACTGCGCCCGGGCCCGCACGATCTGCTCGCGCTGCTGCTGCATGGGCACGCTGTCGGCGCGGTAGGTGTCGGCGGTGGTGCCGTACTGGCTCACCAGGTTGGTCAGCTGTTCGCCCAGTTGCTTGATCTCGCGGTCTTCGTAGGCAACGTTGTCCACGGTGTTGGCGAAGGCGAAGGGGAAGGTGTAGTCGGTGAGGCCGGCCTTGCGCGCGGCAGCCAGGTTCTTCTGCAGGTAATCCAGGCGGCGCTGGTTCTCCAGGGCCTGGTCGCGGTAGCCGTTGAGCGATTGCTCTTCGGTGTTGATGGCGTTCAGGCGGAAGGTGATCTCTTCCTTGGGGTCGGAGGCGTGGGCCGCTTCCAGCAGGGCCTGGCGCTTGCCTTCCAGGTCATCCAGGCGCGACTGGTACTGGGCCTTCTTCTGTTCGTAGAAGGCTTCGGGCAGTTCGTTGGATTGCAGGTCCTGGCGGTTCTTCAGGTAGTTGGCCAGCAGGCGCTCGACAAAGCGCGTGCCTTCGGCGGCATTGGGGCTGGCGTAGACGATGGAGATCACGTTGGAGCCGGGCAGGGTGCCGATCTTCAGGTCCTTGACCGCCTGGTCGGTGAAGGCATCCAGGCTGGTATCGCGCACCGGGTCCACGGCCAGGCCGAAGAAACCGCGCACCGGGTTGATCACATGGTTGCGCAGGGGGGCGATCAGGCCATTGCGGATCGGCTTGACGATCAGCCGGGTCAACAGGCCCTCGCTGCCGCCGAACTGGCCTTCGCGGCGCAACTGGTCGATGGTGTCGCGGATTAGCGTGGGTGAACGCAGGATGTTGCTCTCGGTCTCCATGTCCGCCAGCGACGGCGGGATGAACTTGTCGGAGTCCGGGGCGAGCACGGTGTTGGCGTCGGTCTGCGAGAGTTTCTTGGACTGCACGATGACTTCGGCAGTGATCTCGAAGCTCTGCTTGAGCACCAGGGGCAGCAGCAGGGCGATCACCGCGAAACCCAGGAACACCCGTTTGATCAGGCGCCGATTGACAAAGAACACGAGCAGGAACTCGTGCAGGTAGTTTTCGATCTTGGTCATCAAGAGGGAACTCAGTTGTTGTTCGTTTCTTTGTTGTCGACGCGGTAGCCGAAGCTGAACCCGACACCCTGGAACATGATCACGTCCGCCAGCTGCTTGCTCAGGGCGCCGGCCTTGGCCAGGCGGGTCTTGGGCACATAGAGCATGTCGTCGGGCTGCAGGTAGGCGAATTGCAGGGCCTTGCCGTCCAGCGCCGCGTCGGCGTCGTAGACCCGGGCTTCGACCTGGTTGCCCTTGCGCCGCATGATCACCACCGAATCCAGGCGTGCAGTGGGGCCGGCCCCCTTGGCCAGGGTCAGGGCCTCAAGCACCGAGATCGGCCGGCGGATCGGGTAGGCTCCGGGCTGGCCGACTTCGCCCATGACGAACACCTCGTTGGAGGCGGTGGTCTTGAGCAGCACATCGACGCTCACCGAACCCACCTCCTTGGCATAGCGCTGGTTGACCAGGGTCTGCAGCTCGCTGAGGCTCTTGCCCTGCAACGACAGGCTGCCCAGCAGCGGGAAACTGGCGCGGCCGTCGGAGCCCACGACGATCTCGCGGCTAAGCCCGGTGGCCGGGTTGGTCAGGCTGGTGCGCAGGTTGTCCAGCTGGGCCATGGCGTGGGAGATCGAAAAGTTGATCTGCGGCTTCTTCAGCACCTTGGCGTATTGGGTTTCCAGGACCTGGCGCGCCTGTTCGGCGGAGAGCCCGGCGACCTGGATATTGCCCACGTAGGGCATGTCGATGCTGCCGTCGGGCAGCACCAGTTTGCTGCCGCCCAGTTCCGGAGCGGTGAGGAAGGTCACATCCACCTGGTCGCCAGGCTGCACGAGGTAGCGCTGCTGGCTGGTGGTGCCGATATGGAAGATCACGTCCAGCACGTCCTGGGGCCGCAGCACCTGCTCGATGGGCACCACCTCGGTGAGCTGTGCCTGGTCGGCCGGGGCGCTGAGGATCTGCACCGGCATCTGCTGCGGCTCGCGATTGACGCAGCCGCCCAGGGCCAGCAGCAGTGACAGGCTCAGCAGGGAAAGTCTTGGCTTGTTCATGGTTACACGGTCCTTGTGCCGGTCAGAGACGGTCATAAACCCACTTGGGCATGTAGTACTTGCGGGCGTTGAACACGCTGCCGATCAACTTGGCCTCGGCCTGGATCAGGCGCTGGGCGGCGGCCTGGGCCACTTCCCAGCGGGTTTCCTCGCTGCGCACCACCAGCACCACGCCGTCGACCTGGGTGGCCAGGGTGAGGATGTCGCCGCTGCTGTAGACCGGGTCGCCGTCGATGATCACGAAGCGGTATTCCTCGGCCAGGGCCTGCAGCAGTTCGCGCAGCAGTTCCGGGGTCAGGCGCTCGCTGTACTGCTGGCGGCGGCCCAGGGGCAGGAAGTCGAAATTCACCGCGTCGCTGCTCTCGATGCACGAGGCCAGGGGCGGCGGGGTTTCGGCCAGTGCCAGGTCGAGGAAGCCGGGCCGCTCATCCAGGGCCAGGCGCCGGGTCAGGCTGCTGTCCGAGAGGCTGGTGTCCACCACCAGCACCCGGCCGCGGCTGGTGCGCGCCAGTTCGTTGGCCATGCTCAGGCTGCTGCTGGTGACGCCGCTGTTGCGGTTGGCCGCGGTCAGCAGGATGACCCGCAGTTCCTGGTCGAGTACGGTCACCGCCAGGTTGCTTTCGCTGGGGCTCTGGATCTTCAGACTGGCAAAGGTTGCTGCCGCCATTTCAACTTGCTCCGTGGCCATTGAGGACCTTGAAAGGGGTTTTGATCAGGATCTTCAGGTCGAGCCAGGGGCTCTGCTGGAAGATGTAGGTCATGTCGAGGGTCACGCGGCCGTCGAAATCCACGTCGCTGCGCCCGGATACCTGCCACAGGCCGGTGATCCCCGGGTAGATGCTCAGGCGGCCGAGGTGGTGTTCCTTGTAGGTCTGGGCATGGAACGAGGTGGGGCGCGGGCCGACGATGCGCATCTGGCCGAGCACCACGTTGATCAGGTTGGGCAGCTCGTCGAGGCTGGTACGGCGCAGGAAACCGCCGATTCCAGTGATCCGCGGGTCGCGGTCGATCTTGAAATCCACCGAGTCGGCGCCGTGCTTGTTCAGGTGGCGCACCGAATCCTTCAGGGCCTCGGCGTTGACCACCATGGTGCGGAACTTGTACATGCCGAAGCGCCGGCCGCGAAAACCGGTGCGCAACTGCACGAAGAACACCGGGCCGGGGCTGGTGAGCTTGATCAGCAGGGCCACGACCAGCAGCACCGGCGACAGCAGCACCAGCAGCACCGCGGCCAAAAGCGCCGAGGTCAGGCGCTTGCTGCGCGACAGGGTCCAGGGCCGCCTGCCGTCGCGGCCGGTGATCCAGCCGTGCTGTTGCAGGTCGATGGCGGCCTGGACCTTGCGCCGGAACGGGTCGTTGCGCCGGTCGATGTGCAGCGGGGCGGGCACCTCGGTTGTGGGCGATGAGAGAGGTCTATCCATATCCACCGGGAATACTTCCATTGCAGGGGTTGGGTAAAAACGTTCGGCTGTCGCGGCTCAGGACGCCGCGCCCGGGTAGTAGCTCAGGTACCACTGGACGAACTCGCGCAGGCCTTCCTCCAGGGGCACCTGGGGGCCGAAACCGGTGAGGTTTTCCAGGGCGCTGACATCCGCGCAGGTGTTGAGCACATCGCCGGGCTGCAGCGGCAGGTATTCCACCTGGGCCTTGTGGCCGAGGAGTTTTTCCAGGGTCGCCACGTAGTCCTTGAGCTCCACCGGGCGCTGGCCGCCGATGTTGAACAGGCGCCAGGGCGCCATGCTGGTGGACGGGTCCGGCTGTTCCCGGTCCCACAGCGGATCGCGCACTGGCGGCTTGCCCAGCAAGCGCACCAGGGATTCGACAATGTCGTCGATGTAGGTGAAGTCGCGCTGGTGCATGCCGTAGTTGAACAGTTTCAGCGGCCGGCCCTGGCTGATGGCGTCGGCGAACAGGATCGGCGACATGTCCGGCCGGCCCCAGGGGCCGTACACCGTGAAGAAGCGCAGGCCGGTGGCGGGCACGCCGAACAGGTGGCTGTAGCTGTGGGCCATCAGCTCGTTGGCTTTCTTGCTGGCCGCATACAGCGACAGCGGGTGGTCGACGTTGTCACTGACCTTGTACGGGGTCTGCTGGTTGGCCCCGTACACCGAACTGGACGAGGCGTAGATCAGGTGCTGCACCGGGTAGCGCCGGCACATCTCCAGCAGGTTGAGGAAACCGCTGAGGTTGCTGTCCAGGTAGGCCTTGGGGTTTTCCAGGGAATAGCGCACCCCGGCCTGGGCGGCGAGGTTGATCACCACCTGGGGCCGTACTTCGGCGAACAGCCGTTCCAGGCCCTCGCTGTCGGCCAGGTCCAGGCGCTGCAGGGGAAAGTGCCCTACCTGGCGTTCCACCCAGCGCACCCGGTCGCGCTTGAGCTGGGGGTCGTAGTAGTCGTTGAAATTATCCAGCCCGGTGACCTGGTGCCCATCCTTGAGCAAACGCAGTGCGGTATGGGCGCCGATGAATCCGGCGGCCCCGGTGATCAGGATATTCATGCGCGCAATGCCTCCGGTACACGGTAGGGCAGGCCGATGCTCAGGTAATGCAGGCCGGCATCCGCTGCCTGTTGCGGGTTGTAGAGGTTGCGGCCGTCGACCACCAGGCGATCCCTGAGGGTCTCGCGCAGCAGCGTGAAGTCCACCACGCGAAAGGCCTTCCATTCGGTGCAGATCACCAGCGCGTCGGCGCCTTGCAGGGTGTCGTCACGGGTGGCGCACAGTTGCAGGTCATCGCGGTAGCCGTACAGGCGCCGGCATTCGGTCATGGCTTCCGGGTCGTAGGCCTGGACCTTGGCCCCGGCTTCCCACAGTGCCTGCATCAGGTAGCGGCTGGTGGCTTCGCGCATGTCGTCGGTGTTGGGCTTGAAGGCCAGGCCCCAGAGCGCGATGACCTTGCCCTGCAGGTTGTCCCCCAGGTGCGCCTTGAGCTTGCGAAACAGCACCTGGCGCTGCTGCTCATTGACGTCGCGCACGGTCTTGAGCATGTGCGGTTCCAGCCCGTGGCTTTCTGCGGTGTGGATCAGCGCCCGCAGGTCCTTGGGGAAGCACGAGCCGCCGAAGCCGGCGCCGGGGTAGATGAAGTGGTAGCCGATGCGCGGGTCGGCACCGATGCCCTTGCGCACGGCATTGATGTCCACCCCCAGGCGTTCCGCCAGGTTGGCCATCTCGTTCATGAAGCTGATGCGGGTGGCGAGCATCGCGTTGGCCGCGTACTTGACCAGCTCGGCGCTGCGGTTGTCCATGAACATCAAGCGGTCATGGTTGTGGTTGAAGGGCGCGTATAGCTCGCTCAACTGCTGGCGGGGCAGGTCGTCGGCGCAACCGACGATGATCCGGTCCGGGCGCATGCAGTCGGCCACGGCCGAGCCTTCCTTGAGGAACTCCGGGTTGGAGACCACGTGCACCCGCAGTTCGGATTTGCCCAGGTCTGCCAGTTGTTCGGCGACGGTCTCGATCACCAGATCGGCGGTGCCCACCGGCACCGTGGATTTGATCACCAGGGTCTTGTCGCTGAACATCAGGCAGGCAATGTTGCGCGCCACCGCCAGGACATGGTCGAGGTCGGCGGAGCCGTCTTCGTTGGAGGGAGTGCCGACCGCGATGAAAATCACCTTGCCGTGGCCCACTGCATCGCTGGCCTGGGTGGTGAAGTGCAATCGGCCGGCCTTTTGATTCTCTTCGATCAGGGTCGCCAGGCCCGGCTCGTGAATCGGCGGAATAGAACGTTGCAGCTGGGCGATCTTGTGGCTGTCGATATCGACACAGACCACGTTATGCCCGACATCGGCCAGGGCAACTGCTTGCACCAGGCCAACATAGCCAGTACCAAAAACGCTGACTTCCAAGGGAACGACCTCGTCCATGATGAGTGTTGGGGTGAGGGTGGTTCTCACCTTCTGAAAAGGCGTATGGCACATTGCCGCTATCACGCTCTTTTTTTGACACTACCATAACGTAGAGACGTTTAATTGACGTTTTGCTGTGTTACATAAATGACAGCTGTGTTTTGTTTATTTTTCGATGAATAAAATAATGTTTAAAAACAATTAGTTAAGAGTCTTCATGATGGTCATCATGGAAAGCGTCAAATAGTTGGTTTTTGTTAATAAATGACTGAAAAAACCGACGAACGGTAGTGTGGTGAGACGAAAAGCTAATGCCTTTTTGACATTACCTGCTACGGCATCCTGGGTTTCGAAGGTGAAGCTGAGCAGTCGGACAGTTTTTTTGACGCTTTTCTGCAACTTGAAAACTGTTGAAATTGATCGGTTTTTTCAAAGATATGGCTGGCAAGGCGGGACGGGTAGCGCCGGTTATGACCAGGCGGGCGTCAGACTAAAGTCGGGTTGGGAGGGTAGGGGCTATCTGCCATCATTGCCGGTCTTCATTGATTCAATCAATTCAGCTGGCGATCACAGATTCGCTGGATGAATTTCACCTGGGTCTTTTTCTTTACCTCGCGTCACTGATTTGCTGCTGGAGCCTGTTCATGCGTCCCCCTTTCCCCTTACTCAATCCGTGCCCATTGCTGGGCCTCGGCGCTGCCGTGCTGTGCGCGGGTTTTGCCCCTCTGGCCAATGCGGCGGGTTTTTTCGAAGACAGCAGCGCCAAGCTGGAATCGCGCACGATCTACTTCAACCGGGACTTTCGCGACGGCCACACCAGCACCGACCAGGGCGCATCCAAGCGTGAAGAATCGGCCCAGGGCTTTATTCTCAACCTGCAATCGGGCTACACCGAGGGCACCGTGGGTTTCGGCCTGGACGCCCTGGGCATGCTGGGGATCAAGCTCGACTCCAGCCCCGACCGCAGCAACAGCGGCCTGCTGCCCTCCAGCGGTCACGACCCGCGGGGCTCGGCGGACCAGTACGCCAAGCTGGGGTTGACCGCCAAGGTCCGGGTCTCGCAGACGGTATTCAAGTACGGCGCCCAGTTGCCGGACCTGCCGCTGCTCAAGTACAACGACGGGCGCCTGCTGCCCACCATGTTCAACGGCGCGGTGCTGACTTCCCGGGAGGTCAAGGACCTGACCCTGACCGCGGCCCGCTTGAACCGCTACACCGCGCGGGACTCCAGCGATGCCCAGGACATCCGCGTGCACTGCAAGAACAAGCGCTACGCCTGCAACACCACGGCGGATCACTTCGACACCTATGGGGTGGACTACAAGTTCAACGATCGCCTGACCGGCCAGTACCACTACGCCGAGCTGGAAGACATCTACCGTCAGCATTTTGTCGGCCTGCTGGCCAACCAGCCCTTGGGGCCCGGCGTGCTCAAAGGCGACCTGCGCCTGCTCAAGAGTGCCGACACCGGCGCCGAGCGCGCCGGCGGCATCGACAACCGCGCCCTGAGCACCATGCTCGGCTACAGCGTGGCCGGGCACGTGTTCAGTGCCGGCTGGCAGCGCATGTACGGCGACAACTCCATGCCTTACCTGGATGGCAGCAACCCGTACCTGGTGAACTATGTGCAGGTCAACGACTTCGCTGCGATCCAGGAGCGTTCCTGGCAACTGCGCTATGACTATGACTTCAAGGCCATTGGCCTCAACGGCTTGAGCTTCCTGACCCGCTACGTCAGCGGCGACCACATCAAGGTCCCGGGCAGCCTGCGCGAAGGCCGCGAATGGGAGCGCGACAGCGAGCTCAAGTACGTGGTGCAGAGCGGCACCTTCAAGGACGTGAGCCTGCGCCTGCGCAACGCCACCTACCGCAGCAACTACCAGAAGATCGCCCGCGACATGGACGAAACCCGCCTGATCGTCAGCTACAACTTCTCGCTGCTCTGACCGACGACTCTGGTAGAAGCTGGCTGGCCAGCGAAGGCGGTAGCCGCAATTGCGCAAGGCTTGCGGGCCTCTTCGCCGGCAAGCCGGCGGCTACGGGAGTTGATGTCGGTACGGCAGGTCCGGGCCGGTGCGGGTGCAGGTCTGGGCCGCGGCGTTGACGGCGAAACGCAGCAGGGCGTCGGTCTGTTCGCGATCGAGCTGTTCAAGGCCCTGGGGGGAATCCAGGCCCTGTTCGGTCAGCCAGGTGATCAGCGCGGCCTGGAAGGTATCTCCGGCGCCCACGGTGTCGGCAACCTCCACCCGGGGCGCGTCCACCGACCAGCTGCCATGCCCACGGCTGAACACCGTCGCGCCCTGGCTGCCACGGGTCAGGAACACCAGCCGGGCATTGCCTTGCAGCCAACCCCGGATCAGCGTCTCGGGCGCCTGCCCGGGGTACAGCTGGGTCAGGTCTTCGTCGCTGACCTTGATCAGGTCGGCATGGCCGGCCAGTTCGGCGATGCGCTGGCGCCACAGCTGGATATCCGGCTGCGGGTTGAGCCGTACGTTGGGGTCCAGGCTGATCAGCCGCTGCCCCCGCTCACGGCGCACCAGGGCCAGCAAGGTATCGGCAATCGGCTGCACCACCAGGGCAAACGAGCCGATATGCAGCCCGCGCACCTGTGCGTCGAGCTGCGGCAGGTGCTCTTCTTGCAACTGGCGATCGGCACAGCCCTCGCCGCGAAAGCTGTAGTGGGGCGAGCCATCGGCGCCCACGGCCACCATGGCCAGGGTGGTGGGGGCGTCGAATTCCCGCAGGTAGCGGGTATCCACGCCTTCGTTTTCCAGCACCCGCCGCAGGCGCTGGCCCAGGTAGTCCCGGGACAGCCCGGCCAGCAGGGCGACATCGACGCCCAGGCGGCGCAGGCCCACTGCCACGTTGAACGGCGAGCCCCCGGCGATCGCCTGGAACGCCACTTTACTGGCCGGGGCCCCGGCCTCATCCGCGCTGAAAAAGTCGAACAGCGCTTCGCCACACACCAGATACATAGTCATTCGCTCTTCAAAGGCTTGCCAGTTGCTGTCGATAGCGCTGGTACACCGGTTCGTAGGCCGCCACGTGTTCGGCCCGGGGCTGGGTTTCGCTGCCCGGGTCGAGGCGCACGCAGCGCTCGCAGAGTTGTTGCAGGTCCAGGTCCGGATCATCCAGCCGGCCATGGCACCAGGCTGCCTGGATCGCCGCGCCCAATGCGGCGGCTTCGGCCTCGCGGGGGCAGATCACCGGGGCATGCATGATATCGGCGACCATCTGTCGCCACAGCAGACTTTTCGCACCGCCGCCGATCAGCCGGATGCTCTGGCTGTGCAGGCCCGCTGCGCGCAACAGGTCGAGGCCGTAGCGCAAACCGAAGGTGGTGCCTTCCACCACCGCGCGGCACAGGTTGGCCGGGGTCAGGTTGTCCAGGGTCATACCGTGCAGGCTGCCCTGGGCCTGGGGCAGGGCGGGCACTCGCTCGCCGTTGAAGAACGGCAGCAGGCACAGCCCCTCGGCCCCGATGGGGGCCTGCTCCAGCCGCTGGTTGAAAGCGGCAAGGTCCAGGCCCAGCAGTTCGCGCACCAGGGTGGTGGCGTTGGTCAGGTTCATGGTGCAGATCAGCGGCAGCCAGCCACCGCTGGACGAACAGAAGGTCGCCACCGAAGGCTCGGGGCTGATCAGCGGGCGCTCGGCGTAGGCATACACGGTGCCGGAGGAGCCCAGGCTCATGGTGATGATTCCGGGCTGGATATTGCCGGTGCCGATGGCCCCCAGCATGTTGTCGCCACCGCCGCTGGCCACCCAGGCATCCGCGCTGATCCCCAGTTGCCGGGCGACCGGCGCAAGGATCCGGCCCACAGGCTGGTGCGCTTCGAGCAACGGCGGCAAGGCCCGCTCCAGGCGCCCGCTGGGGTCGATATGGGCCAGCAGGGCGCGGTCCCAGTCGCGCCTGCGCACATCGAAATAGCCGCTGCCCGAGGCATCGCCGTACTCGCTGCAGCAGCGCCCGGTCAGCCAGAAATTGAGGTAGTCGTGGGGCAGCAGGATATGCGCAATGCGCTGGAACAGTTCCGGGTGCTGCTCCCGGGTCCAGAGTAGTTTCGACACCGTGTAGCCCGGGGCAATGGCCAGCCCCAGGCGCTCCAGGGAGCCCTGGGTGCCCCCCAGCCAGTCCAGCAGGCGCTGGTTTTCGGCGCTGCTTTGGGTATCGCACCACAGCTTGGCCGGGCGCAGCACCTGGCCCTGGTCATCCAGCAGCACCAGACCGTGCTGCTGGCCGCAAACCCCGACACCGAGCACCTGCCGGCCATCCACCCCGGCCGCCTGCAAGGCCTGCCGGGTGGCGCTGGTGCAGGCTTGCAGCCACTGCGCGGGATCCTGTTCGCGGCAGCCATTGGCGCCGCTGATCAGGCTGTGGGGCGCAGCGCCCCGGCCCAGGACGGTGCCGCTCCGGCTGTCGAGGATCAGCGCCTTGGTGCCCTGGGTGCCGCAGTCGAGGCCGAGAAAAAGCGCGGGTTGAGTCATCGTCGCTCCTGGTGTGGGTGATTATTGTCGAGCTGTAGCCGCTGCCGAGCCTGCGGCAGCGGCTACACGGGCCTGGCCAACAACCGCTCCAGCGTCTTGCTCACGCCATGTTCGCGCAAGCTGTTGAAGCAGCGCTCGAAAGCATCGACAAACGCGCTGGAATGGGGAATCGCCGAGCCGAAGATTTCTTCCACCGCCAGCAAACGCTGGGTCAGCAAGGTATCGTCGGCCACCAGGGCCTGGCAGAACTCGGCCCGCGGGTCGGGAACCCGGTAGCTCAGGCCATTCTCGTCCACGCCCTTGAGGTACAGGGCCCAGGCCGCCACCACCAGGGCCGCACGCTCGGTATCACGACCATCGGCGATCAGCCGGTTGATGGTAGGCACGGTGAACTTGGGAAACTTCGACGAACCGTCGCTGCACACCCGCTCCAGCTGGTCGGCGATCGCCTGGTTGGAGAAGCGCTGGATGAGGGTGTCCTTGTAGGCCGCCAGGTCGATGCCCGGTACCGGCGCCAGTTGCGGGGTTACGTCCAGGTCCATGTAGGCGCGCATGTAGGCGACGAACAGCGGGTCGTTCATGGTTTCGTGGACGAAGCGGTAGCCCTTGAGAAAGCCCAGGTAGGTCAGGGCCAGGTGGCTGCCGTTGAGCAGCTTGATCTTCATCTCTTCATAGGGCGTGACGTCGTCGGTGAACTGCACGCCGACCTGTTCCCAGGCCGGCCGGCCATTGCAGAACTTGTCTTCCAGGACCCACTGCACAAAGGGCTCGCAGACGACCGGCCAGGCATCGTCGATGCCGTGCTCATCGTGCAGTTGCAGGCGGTGGGCGGTGCTGGTCATGGGGGTGATGCGGTCGACCATGGCGTTGGGAAAGCTCACGTGGCGCTCGATCCAGTCATGCAGGTCGGCGTCGCGGCGGGCGGCGAAGGCCAGCAGCGCCTTGCGGGTCACCGCGCCGTTGTGGGGCAGGTTGTCACAGGACATCAGGGTAAAGGCCGGGATCCCCGCGGCCCGGCGCAGGGCCAGGGCCGCGCAGAGAAAGCCGAATACCGTGCGCGGCTGTTGCGGATGGGCCAGGTCGTGCTGGATCTGCGGCAGGTGCAGCATGAACTCGCCCGTGCTGTCGTCGATGCAGTAGCCGCCCTCGGTGATGGTCAGGGAGACGATGCGGATCTCCGGGCTGGCCAGCTTGTCGATCAGCGCCTGGGCGTCGTCCTCGGCCAGCAGCATCTGGCTGATGGCGCCGATCACCCGCACCTCGTGGTCGTCGCCATCGCCCAGCTCGTACAGGGTGTAGAGGTAGTCCTGGCCGGCCAGATCGTCCCGCGCTCGGCGGTCTTCGGAGCGCAGGCCGACCCCGCAGATGCTCCAGTCCAGGCCCTGGCCCAGGTTCATCAGGGCATCGGTGTAATAGGCCTGGTGGGCCCGGTGAAAGCCGCCGACGCCAATGTGCGCGATGCCCTGGCGGGTGGCGGTGACGGTGTAGGCGGGTACCCGCACCTGGGGCGGCAGTTGGCTGAGGTTCAAGCGTTTGAGTTTCATGCAGGGCTCTCTGGGATCAGGCGGCGGCGCGCAGGGGGCGGGACACGGCGCCCCCCTGGGCATCGAATAGATGGCAGTGCTGGGGGGCCAGGTGCAGGTGCAGCTGTTCGCCGTAGCGGCTCGCCAGGTCACCGCGGATACGCAGGGTCAGGGCTTCACCGCAACTGCTGCGGACATGGCAGAAAGTGTCGCTGCCCAGGCGCTCGGCCACGTCGCTGGTGACTGCCAGGCTGCCCGGGCCGGGCTCGCCCAACTCCAGATGCTCGGGGCGGATGCCCAGGGTCACCTCGCTGCCCAGGCTCAGTTGCGCACCGCTCTGTTCCAGGCGCAGGCGTGCCCCGGCATCCAGCTGGACCTCGCAGCCCTGGCCGTCGACGTGGCTGATGCGGCCCTTGAGAAAGCCCATCTTCGGCGTGCCGAGAAAGCCTGCGACAAACAGGTTGGCCGGGCGATGGTAGAGCTCCAGGGGCGAGCCCACCTGTTCCACCCGGCCACCATTGAGCACCACCACCTTGTCTGCCAGGGTCATGGCTTCCACCTGGTCGTGGGTCACGTAGATCATGGTGGCCTGCAGTTCCTTGTGCAGGCGCGCCAGTTCCAGGCGCATCTGTACCCGCAGGGCGGCATCGAGGTTGGACAGCGGTTCGTCGAACAGGAAGATCTTCGGGTTGCGCACAATGGCCCGGCCAATGGCCACGCGCTGGCGCTGGCCGCCGGACAGCTGCTTGGGCTTGCGTTCGAGCATCGGCCCCAGTTCCAGGATGCGCGCCGCCTCGTCGACCTTCTGCTGCACCAGGGCCTTGTCGACCCCCGCCAGGTCCAGGGCGAAGGACATGTTCTTGCGCACGCTCATGTGCGGGTACAGGGCGTAGGTCTGGAACACCATGGCCAGGTCGCGCTTGGCCGGGCTGACTTCGGTGATGTCGCGACCGTCCAGCTCGATGCTGCCGCCGCTGACTTCCTCCAGCCCGGCGATCAGCCGCAGCAGGGTGGACTTGCCGCAGCCCGAGGGGCCGACGAAGACCACGAATTCCTTGTCGTTCACCTCAAGGTCGATGCCCTTGATGATGTCGAAGCCTTCGAAGCCTTTTTGCAGGTTGTTGATTTTCAGGTGAGCCATGGGATGTCTCCGCAATTTCAGAGTTACTTCACCGCGCCAAAGGACAGGCCGCGCACCAACTGCTTCTGGCTGATCCAGCCGAAGATCAGGATCGGCGCGCAGGCCAGGGTCGAGACCGCCGAGAGCTTGGCCCAGAACAGCCCTTCGGGGCTGGAGTAGGAGGCGATCAGCGCGGTCAGCGGGGCGGCGTTGGAAGAGGTCAGGTTCAGCGACCAGAAGGCTTCGTTCCAGCACAGGATCAGTGACAACAGCGCGGTGGAGGCCAGGCCGCCCTTGGCAATGGGCATGAGTACCCGCAGCATCTCCTGGGCCAGGGTGGCGCCGTCCAGGCGGGCGGCTTCGAGGATGTCCCGGGGGATGTCCTTGAAGTAGGTGTAAACCATCCACACCACGATCGGCAGGTTGATCAGGGTGTAGATCACGATCAGCGCGATGCGCGTATCCAGCAGGCCGAAGCTCTTGGCCAGCAGGTAGATGGGCATCAGCACGCCCACCGGCGGCAGCATCTTGGTGGAGAGCATCCACAGCAGGGTGCGCTTGGTGTTGCGGGTTTCAAAGAAGGCCATGGAGTAGGCCGCCGGCACCGCGATCAGCAGGCACAGGGCGGTCGCGCTGAAGGAAATCACCACCGAGTTCCAGGCGAAGGCCAGGTAGTTGCTGCGCTCGTTGATGTGCAGGTAGTTCTCGAGCGTTGGCGTGAAGATGAATTGCGGCGGCGTGGCAAAGGCGTCGATCTCGCTCTTGAAGCTGGTCAGCACCATCCAGAAGATCGGGAAGAAGATCAGGATCGCGATGGCCCAGGCCAGGGTGCCCAGTAGCAGGCTTTGCAGGCGTCGGGATTGTTGCAGGGTCATGGCGGCCACCTCAGCTCTGGTCAGTCAGGTTTTTGCCGATCATCCGCACCAGGATGATCGCGGCGATGTTGGCGATGACCACGGCGATCAGCCCGCCGGCCGAAGCCATGCCGACGTCGAACTGCACCAGGGCCTGGTTGTAGATCAGGTACGCCAGGTTGGTGGAGGCGTAGCCCGGGCCACCGTTGGTGGTGGTGAAGATCTCGGCGAACACCGACAGCAGGAAGATGGTCTCGATCATCACCACCACGGCAATCGGCCGGGCCAGGTGCGGCAGGGTCAGGTGCCAGAAGATGGCGATGGGCCCGGCACCATCGAGGCGCGCGGCTTCCTTTTGTTCCTGGTCCAGGGACTGCATGGCGGTCATCAGGATCAGGATGGCGAACGGCAGCCACTGCCAGGAAACGATGACGATGATCGACAGCAGCGGGTAGTGCGCCAGCCAGTCCACCGGCTGGGCGCCGAACAGTTTCCACAGCGCGGCGAGGATCCCCGACACCGGGTGGAAGATCAGGTTCTTCCAGATCAGCGCGCCCACCGTGGGCATGATGAAGAACGGCGAGATCAGCAGCACCCGGACGATGCCCCGGCCGAGGAACTCGCTGGCCTCCAGCAGGGCGCTGATCAGTACCCCGAACACCACGCTGATCAGCAGTACGCTGCCCACCAGCAACAGGGTGTTGGTGGCCCCGGGCACAAAGCCCGAATCACTGAGGAAGTAGCTGAAGTTCTCCAGGCCGACGAACTGGTTCTCGCCGGGGTACAGCAGGTTGTAGCGGATCACTGAAAAGTACAGGGTCATGCCCAGGGGCACGATCATCCACAGCAGCAACAGCGCCACCGAGGGGCTGACCAGGAACCAGCCGGGGTTGGCCAGGCGGCTTTTGCGAGGCGCCGCCTGCGGTTGCACATGCAGCTTGGCAGTCGAGGTATTCATAAGGGTCACAACCAGTTGGGTACAGGGGGGCGCGACACGGCGCTGGCACGGCCGGGCTGCCCGTAGGTGCTGGCTTGCCAGCGAAGGCGCCCTTGAACACTGCGCAAGACTCAAGGGCCTCTTCGCCGGCAAGCCGGCTCCTACAGGGAGAGCCGGGTTATTTCGGGTAGCCGGCGCGTTTCATTTCCCGTTCGGTGCTCTGCTGCGCGGCCGCCAGGGCCTGGTCCACCGTGGTCTGGCCGATCAGGGCGGCGGAAAACAACTTGCCGACCTGGGTGCCAATGGCCTGGAACTCGGGGATGGTCACCAGTTGGATGCCGACGTAGGGCACGGGCTTTAGGGTGGGCTTGCTCGGGTCGGCGACCTTCAGCGATTCCAGGGTGACCCTGGCGAACGGCGCGGCCTGCATGTAGGCCTCGCTGTAGGTGGAGGCGCGGGTGCCCGGCGGCACATTGGCGATGCCATCCTTCTCGGCCACCAGGGCCGCGTACTGCTTGGAAGTGGCCCAGGCACTGAAGGTCTTGGCGGCGTCCTTGGCCTTGGAACTGGCGGGGATCGCCAGGGACCATGAGTACAGCCAGGCGCTGCCCTTGTCAGTGACCTGGTGCGGCGCGTAGGTGAAGCCCACATGGTCGGCGACCTTGCTCTGGCTCTTGTCGGTGACGAAAGAGCCGGCCACGCTGGCGTCGACCCAGATCGCGCACTTGCCGCTGTTGAACAGCGCCAGGTTTTCGTTGAAACCGTTGCTCGAAGCCCCCGGCGGGCCGGACTTCTTCATGTTGTCGACATAGAAGGTCAGGGCGTTCTTCCATTCCGGCCCGGTGAACTCCGGCTGCCACTTCTCATCGAACCAGCGCGCCCCGTAGCTGTTGGCCAGGGTGCCGATCAGCGCCATGTTTTCGCCCCAGCCGGCCTTGCCCCGCAGGCACAGGCCGTACTGTTCCTGGTCGGGCTTGTTGAGCTTGGCGGCGAATTCGCCGATCTGCTCCCAGGTCGGCCGCTCGGGCATGCTCAGGCCGGCCTCCTTGAACAGGTCGGTGCGGTAGTAGGTCATGGAGCTTTCGGCGTAGAACGGCAGGGCATAGAGAGTGCCCTTGACCGACAGGCCCTCGCGCACCGAAGGGAAGACATCGTCCAGCTCATAGCTGGCCGGCAGGTCCTGCATCGGTTGCAGCCAGCCCTTGGCGCCCCAGAGTGCGGCTTCGTACATGCCGATGGTGAGCACGTCGAATTGCCCGCCCTGGGTGGCGATGTCGGTGGTCAGGCGCTGGCGCAGCACGTTCTCTTCCAGCACCACCCAGTTCAGCTTGATGTCCGGGTGCTCGGCCTCGAAGGTCTTGGACAGGCGTTGCATGCGGATCATGTCGCTGTTGTTGACGGTGGCGATGGTCAGGGTCTGGGCGCCAAGGGTGACGCTGCTGAGGGTCATGCAGGTGGTGAGGAGCAGGGCTTTGCTGCAGGGTTTCATCGTTCACTCCTGTCCTGCGCCGGTGAGGGCTGCAGAAGGACGGTTATTGTTGTTATGTCTTCCTCTGCCGAGGAAGAAGGTGGGCTGATTACAGCCCTCAACGACCGCTCTGACAAATCATCCATAACACTGAAACCGATACTTTTTTGCACTGCACTGAAAACGTTCGGCCGGCGCCAGCCGCCATTGGGCAAGGATTTGTCCGGCCTTGCCGGAAAAAATCGAGAAAATTGCGTATTGGTTTGCTGCGTAGTCGGGCTTGCCGGGCGAAAAACCGCGCAGAACGGCGGCGAGGCCCTGGCCAAAAGGGCTTCGCCTGGAGGGGTGGGTCAGAACGAATAGCTGGCTGTCATGATCGCCGAGCGTGCATCGCCGTATTCGATGGCCGAGGAGCGGGCGGTTGAGCCACTCTGCTGGCGTACTCGTTCCACGTAGTCCTTGTCGAACAGGTTATTGACGTTCAGTTGCAGGTCGAGATTGCGGTTGACCTTGTAGCTGAGCATGGCGTTGTGTACCCAGTAGGCGTCCAGCTTGGCCTGGGTGCTGGAGGTGACGTTGCGTTCGCTGACATAACGAGTGCCGTAACCCAGGGTCCAGCCAGCCGGCCATTCGTAGGTGGTCCAGAGGTTGAACGAGCGCGGTGGGGTGTTGCCCAGGGCTTGGCCCTTGCGGGCGATCCCGGAAGCGGTGTCCGCGGCCTTCAGGGTCTCGCTGTTGAGGAAGGTGTAGTTGGCGAACAGGTTCCAATGCTCGGTCACACGCCCCGTGAGGCCCAGTTCGACGCCCTGTACCCGCTTCTTGCCGGCCAGTTGGGTGGAACCGTCGGACATGGTTTCCCGGGCATTGCTCTTCTCCACGCGAAACAGCGCGGCGTCCAGCTCCAGGCGCTTGTCCAGCAGTTCCCACTTGGTGCCCAGCTCCCAGGTTTCGTTCTTCTCCGGCGCCAGCTCCTCGGTATTGGCGTTGAGGCCGCTGCCGGTCGAGGCGAGGTTCTCGGCGGAGGGGTTGAAGGAGTTGCCCCAGGCGGCATAGATCCGCCCGTTCTCGGTTGGCTTGAACACCAGGCCCGTGCGGGCGCTGACCTTGGCGTCATCGGAGGCGCGCTTCGAGGTTTTCACATGGGCCCCGGAGTAGCTGTCAGCCTTGCCGCGGATCTTGTCATAGCGCAGGCCCAGGTTGAGGTCCCATTGTTCATGCAGGGCGATGTTGTCGAACAGGTACAGCGCCTGGTCCGTCAGGCGAGTCTCGGTGTAGCCGCCGGTGGTCTTGCTGATCGGACCATTCCAGCGTCCGGGTGGATGGCCCAGGTCATAGCCGAGGGCCGGGTAGAGGGTGCTGCCCAGGCCGTGACTGTAGGTCTTCAGGTCCAGGGTTTCGTGAGACAGCTCCAGGCCCACCGTCAGATCATGGCGCATCCCGGCGAGCTCGAAATCGCCGATGAGGTTGCTCTGGTTGATCCACATCTCGGTGGTAGCGTCGCGCCCATAGGCCTGGGGGCCCGCCGGCAGGTAGCGGCCCGGCGGGACACGGCTGGTGTTGGTATGGGACGCGGAGACAATGGTGTCGCGTGCGGTGTGGCTGTAGCGCGTCAAGTTCTGCAGGCGCAGGTAGTTGTTGAACTCATGCTCGAAGTTGGCGGTGAAGGCGCTCTGCTCGATCTGTTCCTTGTCGAGGTTCTTCCAGCCGAAGTAGGCATCGCGCTTGACGCCGGCCAGCCTCTTGCCGTCGCGCGCCGGCACGCCGTAGTCGGGAAGGTTGTCGTCGCTTTGGTGGAAAGCGCTGAGAGTCAGGCGGGTGGTGTCGTTGAAACCCAGCCGCAGTGACGGAGCAATGCCCCAGCGCTGGCGGTCGATCTTCTCGCGGTCGGGCACATCGTTCTGATGCCCCATGAGGTTGATGCGCAGCGCACTGTTGGTGCCGACGCCTTCCAGCGGCTGGTTGCCGTCCAGGGTCAACCGGTAGTAGTTGTCGCTGCCAATACTGCCGCCCAGACGGGTGAAAGCCTGGTCCCTGGGCTGCTTGCTGGCCACGTTGATGCTGCCGCCAGTGGTGCCGGCACCGCCGAATACCGAGTTGGGGCCCTTGATGACCTCGACCTGTTCGACGTTGAACGTGTCGGAACGGTTGCTTTGCGCGCTGTCGCGCAGGCCGTCGATCTGTAGGTTGCTGTTGGCCGAAAAGCCGCGGATGTTGATGCTGTCTCCCGAGCCGCCGCCACCTTCGCCGGCGTTGAAGGTGATGCCGGAGACGTTGGATAGCACTTGGCGCAGGTTCAGCGCCTGCTGCTCCTGGATCACCTGGGAGGGGATCGTGGTAATGGTTTGCGGGGTATCCAGAAGAGGCGCGACGTATTTGGCGGAGGACGAGCGCTCGACCTTGTAGCCGCGATGCTCTTCGGTCTCGATCTTGATGCTGTCCAGCTGCAGCGGTTTCTGCTGTTCTGCGGCGCCGCCAACGCCTGGTACAGAGGCGATCGTGAAGCCGATGGTGGAGGCCAGGAAGTGGCGTGGCGGCAAGGCAGGTGGGGATTTTTTATTCATTGGAATCACTCGCTTGCTTGATGAGATCAAATCGCAAACGAGACTAATTCCTAATAACTGCGCATTCAATGATGCTTATGCGGACCTGGCTACATTCAGTCTTTTCCTAGCAATTCTTGGGATAAATCACTTCCTTATGGGTATTTATCTTGTCCTGGTGGCGACCATTTCAGCGTGGTCTCGGGTTTACTTCTGAACATCGGACGCAGTCCGCTGCTACCGGGCCCTGGCTGGCGGAGAGTGGCAAAGGGCATGCAGGGGGGGACCAAAGCCCACTGGCTTTTTCCCGGTCACTGCCTAAGATGGCCATCCCAGGATTGAGTAAACCGTTGGCCGCGATGTCGGAAAAAGACACCATCTCCATGCAACTGGTGCGCGAGGCACTGCTGCAAAGCTGCGCCCCGGGCGCCGCCACCGATGAAGTGCTGCACAAGGTCGGGATCGACCCGGCGGGCCTGCAGCAGGGCACGGCGCGGGTACCGGCCAGTGCCTATGCACGGCTCTGGCGCCTGCTGGCGCGGCGCCTGGACGATGAGTTCTTCGGCATGGACCCGCGCCGCCTGAAGTCCGGCAGCCTGGCCTTTCTCTGCCGCTCGGCCATGGCCCAGCCGACCCTGGCCAGCGGGCTGGACTCGGTGCTGGGCTTTCTGACGCTGATGTTCGAGCGCATGCCGGCGCAGCTGGTGCACCAGCAGAGCCTGGCGGAAATCGTCCTGCTGGAGGATGAACACGAGCCGCGGCGGGCCTTTACCTACTTCACCTACTGGATGATTGTCCACGGCGTGGCCTGCTGGCTGGCGGGCCGGCGCATTCCGATCCTGGCCATCGAGCTGCGCGGCCCGCAGCCGGATTTCTGCGACGACTACCGGGTGATGTTCTCCGACAACCTGCGTTTCGAGCGGCCACGCACACGGATGATCATCGCCGCCGACTGCCTGGACCTGCCGATCAAGCGCAGCGAGGAAGAGCTCAAGCGCTTCCTGGCCCATGCCCCGGCCAACATCCTGGTCAAGTACCGCGACCCCGAGAGCCTGGCCAGCCGCATCAAGCAGCAGTTGCGGCACCTGCCAGGGGAGCAGTGGCCCGAGAGCGAAAGCCTGGCCCAGAGCCTGTGCATGTCCGCCTCGACCCTGCGCCGGCGCCTGGCCGAAGAGGGCCAGAGCTACCAGGCGCTCAAGGACAGCGTGCGCAAGGAACTGGCGATTGTCTGGCTGGCCGAGCCGCAGATCAGCTTTGCCGAGATAGCCGGGCGCCTGGGGTTTGCCGACACCAGCTCGTTCTACAAGGCCTTTCGCAAATGGTCCGGTTCCAACCCCGGGCATTACCGCAGCCTGATCCTCAACGACCCGCACCTCTCGTAGGAGCCGGCTTGCCGGCGAAGGGGCCCGCAAGCCCTGCACCGCCCGAGACGACGCCTTCGCTGGCAAGCCAGCTCCTACACAGGCGGTAACCCCATCCCCCAATAGGAGCCGGCTTGCCGGCGAAGAGGCCCGCAAGCCTTGTACCGCCCGAGACGACGCCTTCGCTGGCAAGCCAGCTCCTACACAGGCGGTAACCCTCATCCCCCGTAGGAGCCGGCTTGCCGGCGAAAGGGCCCGCAAGCCTTGCACCGCTCGGGCTGACGCCTTCGCTGGCAAGCCAGCGCCTACGGCAATTTCAGGTGCCGCCGCCAACCGTGGCGGGGCGTGCTCTTGGCCAAACCGGTCACGCAACTTGATAGCTTTGACCATTGTTCCGCGAGGGCTCTGGCGCCAGTATTTCCCTGATTTTCATGAGGTTCCCATCCTAATAAGAACAGTGAGGGATTCTGGCAATGCGCAACTACCTGTCTGCTATCAAGGAATTCGATTATCAGCACACCATGGAGTCGGCCCTGGCGGGCTCGCTCTCAGCCCTCAATGCCTGTGTCGAGTGCTGCGACCGGCATGCCTTGCCCGGGCGCATCGCGCTGTTCTGGGAAGGCCGGGACGGCAGCAGCGCCAGCTACACCTTCACTGAACTGCAGGACAAGGCCGGGCGCCTGGCCAACTTCTTCCTGGCCCAGGGGGTCGGCAAGGGCGACAAGGTCGCCGGGCTGCTGCCACGCAATGTCGAACTCTTGATCACGGTGCTGGCCACCTGGCGCATTGGCGCGGTGTACCAGCCGCTGTTCACCGCCTTCGGCCCCAAGGCCATCGAGCACCGCCTCAACAGCTCCAAGGCCAAGCTGGTGGTCAGCGACGCGGTGAACCGGCCCAAGCTGGCGGAAGTCGCCGAGTGCCCGACCATCGTCACGGTCGCAGGCGCCAAGGGCCAGGGCATCGTGCGCGGTGACTTCAGCTTCTGGGCCGAGCTGGAACAGTACCCGGCCCAGTGCGAGCCCGTGCTGCTGACCGGCGAAGACCCATTCCTGCTGATGTTCACCTCGGGCACCACCGGCCCCTCGAAAGCCCTGGAAGTGCCGCTCAAGGCCATAGTCGCGTTCCAGGCCTACACCCGCGACGCCGTGGACCTGCGCCCGGAAGACGCCTTCTGGAACGTCGCCGACCCGGGGTGGGCCTACGGCATCTACTTCGGCGTCACCGGGCCCTTGGGCCTGGGCCACCCGATCACCTTCTACGATGGCCCCTTCACCCTGGAAAGCACCTGCCGGGTGATCAACAAGTACGGCATCACCAACCTCACCGGTTCGCCCACTGCCTACCGCCTGCTGATCGCTGGCGGCGACCAGTTTGCCCGTTCGATCAAGGGCCGCCTGCGTATCGTCAGCAGCGCCGGCGAGCCGCTCAACCCCGAAGTCATCCGCTGGTTCGCCGAACAACTGGGCGTGGTGATCCACGACCACTACGGCCAGACCGAGCTGGGCATGGTTCTGTGCAACCACCACGGCCTGGAGCACCCGGTGCATGTCGGCGCCGCCGGTTTCGCCTCGCCGGGCCACCGTATCGTGGTGCTGGATGAGCACTACCAGGAACTGGGCGTCGGCCAGCCGGGGATTCTGGCCATCGACCGCAGCCAGTCACCCATGTGCTGGTTCGCCGGTTACGCCGGGGTGCCGACCAAGGCCTTTGTCGGCAACTACTACTTAAGCGGCGATACCGTGGAGTTGAACCAGGACGGCAGCATCAGCTTCGTGGGCCGCAGTGACGATGTCATCACCACCTCCGGCTACCGGGTCGGCCCGTTCGACGTGGAAAGCGCGCTGATCGAACACCCGGCCGTGGTGGAAGCGGCGGTGGTGGGCAAGCCCGATCCGGAGCGCACCGAACTGGTCAAGGCCTTCGTGGTGCTCAGCGAGCAGTACCGCGCCACCGATGAGCTGGCAGAGGAGTTGCGCCAGCACGTGCGCAAGCGCCTGGCGGCTCATTCCTACCCCCGTGAAATCGAATTTGTCAGCGAATTGCCGAAGACCCCAAGCGGCAAATTGCAGCGCTTTATCTTGCGCAACCAGGAAATCGCCAAGGCTCAAGAGGCCGCGGCGTCAACAGCTACCGCATGAACAGGATTTGAATGATGGACATTGCAAACCAGGTGTTTCTCGTCAGTGGCGGCGCTTCCGGCCTGGGAGCCGCCAGCGCCGAAATGCTGGTCGCCGCCGGCGCCAGGGTGATGCTGGTGGACCTCAATGCCGAGGCCGTGGCGGCCAAGGCCCAGCAGCTGGGCTGCCAGAGCGTGGTGGCCGACATCAGCCAGGAAGCCGCGGCCGAAGCGGCGGTGCAGGCCACGGTCAAGGCCTTTGGCGGGCTCAACGGCCTGGTCAACTGCGCCGGCATCGTGCGTGGCGAGAAAATCCTCGGCAAGAACGGCCCCCACGCCCTGGCCAGCTTCAGCCAGGTGATCAACGTCAACCTGATCGGCAGCTTCAACCTGCTGCGCCTGGCAGCAGCAGCCATTGCCGAAAGCCCGGCCAATGCCGACGGCGAGCGCGGGGTGATCATCAACACGGCGTCCATCGCCGCCTTCGACGGGCAGATCGGCCAGGCGGCCTACGCTGCCTCCAAGGGCGCCATCGCCAGCCTGACCCTGCCGGTGGCCCGGGAGCTGGCACGCTTCGGCATCCGGGTGATGACCATCGCCCCGGGTATTTTCGAAACCCCGATGATGGCCGGCATGAGCGACGAAGTGCGGGCCGGCCTGGCCGCCGGCGTGCCATTCCCGCCACGCCTGGGCAAGCCCGCCGAGTACGCCGCGCTGGTGCGGCACATCATTGAAAACAGCATGCTCAACGGCGAGGTGATCCGTCTCGACGGCGCCTTGCGCATGGCCGCCAAATAAGGAGGATTCATCATGTCCATTGCCCAAGATCCGATTGTCATCGTCAGCGCCGTCCGTACCCCCATGGGCGGTTTCCAGGGAGACTTCAAAGGCCTCAGCGCGCCGCAACTGGGGAGCGAAGCCATTCGCGCCGCAGTCCAGCGCGCCGGCCTTGCACCGCAGGCGGTCGAAGAAGTGCTGTTCGGCTGCGTGCTGTCCGCCGGCCTCGGCCAGGCCCCGGCCCGTCAGGCCGCCCTGGGCGCCGGCCTGGACAAGGGCACCCGCTGCACCACCCTGAACAAGATGTGCGGTTCCGGCATGGAGGCCACCATCCTGGCCCACGACATGCTGTTGGCCGGCAGCGCCGAGGTGGTGATCGCCGGTGGCATGGAAAGCATGTCCAACGCCCCGTACCTGCTGGACCGCGCTCGCAGCGGGTACCGCATGGGCCACGGCAAGGTGCTGGACCATATGTTCCTCGACGGCCTGGAAGACGCCTACGACAAGGGCCGCCTGATGGGCACCTTCGCCGAGGATTGCGCCGAGGCCAACGGCTTTACCCGCCAGGCCCAGGACGATTTCGCCGTGGCTTCCCTGACCCGTGCCCAGCAGGCGATCAAGGACGGCCTGTTCAAGGACGAGATCGTTCCCCTGCAGGTGATGGTCGGCAAGGAGTCGAAGCTGATCAGCGACGACGAGCAGCCGCCCAAGGCCAAGCTGGACAAGATCCCTACCTTGAAACCGGCGTTCCGCGACGGTGGCACCGTGACTGCGGCCAACTCCAGCTCGATCTCCGACGGCGCCGCGGCCCTGGTGCTGATGCGCCGCTCCGAAGCTGACAAGCGCGGCCTCAAGCCCCTGGCAGTGATCCACGGCCACGCGGCCTTCGCCGATACCCCCGGGCTGTTCCCGGTGGCCCCGGTGGGTGCCATCGAGCGGCTGATGAAGAAGACCGGCTGGTCGTTGAACGAGGTCGACCTGTTCGAGATCAACGAAGCCTTCGCCGTGGTCAGCCTGGTCACCATGAGCAAGCTGGAAATCCCCCACGCCAAGGTCAACGTGCACGGCGGCGCTTGCGCCCTGGGCCACCCGATCGGCGCTTCCGGTGCGCGGATCCTGGTGACCCTGCTGTCGGCCCTGCGCCAGAAAGGCCTCAAGCGTGGCGTGGCCGCGATCTGCATCGGCGGTGGTGAAGCCACGGCCATGGCCGTTGAATGCCTGTAACGAGGAATCCCGATGTTGCCCAATGACGAACAACTGCAGATCAGCGACGCGGCCCGGCAATTCGCCCAGGAGCGCCTCAAGCCTTTCGCCGCCGACTGGGACCGCGAGCACCGCTTTCCCAAGGAAGCCATTGCCGAGATGGCCGAGCTGGGTTTCTTCGGCATGCTGGTGCCCGAGCAGTGGGGCGGGTGCGACACCGGCTACCTGGCCTATG